>SUUN01000001.1:0-300000 GCA_015062495.1 Alphaproteobacteria bacterium
TAGTCCGTTTGTCTGAAATTAAAAAATCGCAGAAATCCGGTGCAAACAGTGGGGTAGAAAAGTTCAGACCATTGTCCTCTGACTCCGTCAGTGTTGGTTCGAATCCAGCTGCCCCAACCAAGATAAAATAAAAATGCCCCATGCGGGGTATTTTTATTTTATCCGGGGCTGCTGGATCGGTCAGAGCGTTGAAAACGCGCATGACCAATACGAGAATAGACAATTAAGAAAATCTTAAAAAATCGACTTGGGAGATTTTTTTGATTTTATTTATTTGTATATCGAGGCACCCAGCTGCGGCCGCCCAAGATAAAATAAAAATGCCCCATGCGGGGTATTTTTATTTTATCAAAGCAATTGCAAAAAATATTTAGTTAGCATATAATTATGGATGAATCCAAAGGGATTTGGTTTCGGGGTCGTAAGAAAACCCATCAGAAAGTAATGCGGTGTGCCGCATTGAATCCGCAAAAAAAAACAATATTTGGACACTTTGGTGGCAGGTATTGTTATAAACCCCGCCTGGATTGGGTCGGGGGGCCGTCAGTTATAAAAACAGGGTTTCCCAAAGGCTGGCGGGGTCATGCTTTCTGGTGATTTTCTTAACCCACCCGACCGCCAAATTTCGTTGGCGGCATATTTTTTTGTTATTTCAACAAAGAATAGGAAAAAATTTTTATTGAATATCAAAATAAGTGTGCTATGAATGGGGTAATCCAATAATAGGATTTAATTGACGAAAGGAGAAGTCATGTCCAATACAAAACATTTGGCGGATTTGTTGAAAGTCTGCAGTATTTTGCCAGCCTTGGCAATTATGCCCGCAATGGCGGATGTTGAGCGTATAGTCACAGAATCGGGTTCAGAACTTACGTGGACCGATAAAACAGTCAGTGATTTTTCAACCAATCCAAAGGAAGAAGCAACATGGGAAGCCGGATTGATTAAGGTGTCTAAGGGCTCGAAACTGACTATAGAGGGTGGTTCGTATTCAAATATCAAATCTGCACATGATGTTTATGGGGTCGGTGGTGTTATTGGACAATCAAGTAATTTTGATATCCCGGCAGAAGTATATGTAAAAGATTATAATGGCAATCGTGCACAGTTTAAAGATAATGCGGCATATGCTGCTGGTGGTGCAATGTGGCTGGGGCGTATTGCTGAAATTAAAAATGCAGATTTTATAGCCAACAGTGTCTACGGGACTGTGATTGGTGATAATTCAGATTCGAGTACATCGATTGATGGTGGTGGTGCATTATTCTTTGGATCGAGTTCTGTAGCAGAAATTATAAATTCGGGTTTTGAGGCTAATTCTTCTACATCCGATGGTGGTGCGATTTCTATGCGTGCGCCATCAATGGGTGATAATAGCCAGGCGAAGTTAGATATTTTTGGTTCTGAATTCAAAGGAAATATTGCGGATATGAACGGTGGTGCGATTTATTCCACGTTCTATGACAGTAAGACGGAACGCAATGCGGTTTATGTGGAAAAGACTGACTTTGAAGGTAATAGTGCTGTAAATGGTGGTGCGATTTATAACGATGGTGTGCCAGATAAAAAAGATAATAAAGCCAGTATGAAAATTGTTGGTGGTGAATTTGAAGAAAATACAGCCACGAACGAAGGTGGTGCAATCTTTAATAAAGGTAACATGACAGTTGTTGGCGCAAAATTTGACGGCAATATAGTTGCAGAGGGCTATGGTGGTGCAATTAAAAACAATGGCGTATTGGTTGTAGAAAACTCAAATTTTGAAGATAATTTGGCGTACGTCAGCGGTGCGTTTGCAACATCTGGTAAAACGGGGCAGACCACAATAACAGGTGGTAAATTTAGCAACAATCATGCGACTGCAGATGGTGGTGCGTTGGGGCTGTATTTAGATGCGACAGTGACAGGGGTTGATTTTGAAAATAATACCGCAGGCAAGACAGTTACCTTGGATGGAAAGGTTTATGAGGCTGCATCCAATGCAAACGGTGGTGGTGCGTTATATGCAGGACAGAAGGTAAAAGCAACACTGACGGGTGTTCGATTCTTGAATAATGAATCTGGTGTTAGTGGTGGTGCTGTGTCTGCACGTCATAATACATCCAAGGATGGCAGCTATCTAAAATTTGAAACGGCCGAATTTGTGGGTAACAAGGCTGCAAAGTACGGTGGTGCAATGGAAAGCATTTATGATGGAGAGGTTTATTTTTCGAATGCTAAGTTCTATACAAACAGCACTGGAAAATTAGGTGGCGCGATTTATAATGGTGTAGATAGAAACTATTATGCGGACGATGACGCAAGTACAGAGTCTACAAATCATGGTGTGTTCTATCTGTCTGGAAATAACGAGTTTGTAAATAACACGGCCGGCGAATTGGGTGGTGCAATTTATAATGATGCGGGTGGTACAATCAATTTTGCAGGTACAAACGTGTTCCGTGGTAATGTGGCCAATGGGTTGGCAAATGATATCCATAACATGGGCACATTAAATATCACAGATGGTACAACATCGTTTGATGGTGGTGTGACCGGAACGGGTACATTTACATTGGCGTCTGATGCAATATTGGAATTAGGAACGGCAACAATCAAACAGGGGACAATTGACCTGTATGGAACGGTTGTCGCATCAATGTTGAATGATTCGGCACGTGGTGGATCGTATGGTCGCTTTATTGGTGATGTAACGGTTGGTGACGACGCGATGTTCGAACTGAATGTTGGGGCGGCGGGTACATACAACATTTGGAATGGTAAAATCGTAGATGCAGAACAAGTTACCGTTGGCGATATCTATGAAATCGCGGGTATTGATGCAAATGGTGTCAAGATTGTGACCAAATCTGTTGCCGATATTGCAGAAACGGTTGGTATTTCAACCCAGGCGGCGGGCGCGGTTGCGGGTCTGGCCAATGCAAACAGTGGCAAGGCACACCAGGTTTCCTTGGCGTTGCAGGATGCGCTGGATGCGGGTGATGTTGAATATATTGAACGTGAAACCAAAAAGTTGAATCCGACCGAAAAACCAGTTGCCCAGGCGGCGGCCAGTTCGGTTCAGAATCAGGTTCTGTCATTAACATCGGGCCGTATGGCGGGCGGTATTTCCGTTGGCCGTGCCGGTGGTGATGAAAGAAGCCAGGAAAATGGTTTCTGGATTCAGGGATTGTTTAACAAGTCTAAGTTCGCAGATGATTTCCACGGATATACACGTGGGGTTGCGTTGGGTGCGGATACGCTGATTGACAATAAATGGACAATCGGTGGTGGTTTGGCATTCAATAATTCGGATGTTCATGCCGATGGTGGTGCGCATACAGATATCAGCAGCAAAACACTGTTCCTGTATGGCCAGTATAAACCAAACAATTGGTTCGTGAATGCAACCGCGACATACAGTATGTCTGAATACACGGAAAACAAGACCGTTGCGGGTGTTGGTTTGGGGGCAACATATGATGTTGATGCATATGGTGCGCAAATCATGACCGGTTACGATTTCACACCGGGTATCACGACCGAGGCAGGTTTGCGATATCTGCATGTTGCCCAGGATGACTATATCGATGGTCGTGACGCCCAGATTATGGCGACGGATACAGATTTCCTGACGGGGATTGCGGGACTGAAATATGCATTTGCAATCGAAAACGATTGGGCAATCCAGTTGCGCCCAGAACTGCGTGCGGCAATGACGTATGATTTCATCAGCGATGACGCTGCCACAACAGTTGTTATGCCTGGGGTCGAAGCCTATGCCGTTAACGGTGAACGTCTGAGCCGCATGGGTGGCGAATTCGGTATCGGGTTGACCGCATTGTACAAGGGAATGGAAGTATCCCTGATGTATGATCTGGATTTACACAAAGATTATACGTCACAGACAGGGATGATTAAATTCCGTGGACGCTTCTAAATAAAAAAATCCCCCGGTTGGGGGATTTTTTTTGAGATATGAATACCACGCTAAATAAAATTTTATCTTAGTTTTTTGGGGTGTACCTTTTGCCTTGCGCGGGGGGAATTATATTGCTATTGTTATTATGTAATCGGGTATTCCGATTGCGGGGTTTAGCGACCCATTCTGATACGCGTACACCCAGTGCGTCAGGGGGTGTGTTTTTGTATCTCCAACCGTCGGTTGGAGGGTGTGGGAATATATCGAATACCACCACTATTTATCAGATAGTCGCTAACCTCCAACCGCCTTTTTCGAAGATGGCGGTTTTTCATTCGTCAGAAAGAAAAAAGGAGGTTAGGAATGAAAAAAGTATTAACAACGTGTTGTTGTGTTGGTTTGGGGGTGATGGTTCATGGTAATGCAATCGCAGTACTTAGTATGTGTTTAGAGCAGATTTGTGCATCTGATACCGAAATTGTGAACACCATACCCAACAATTGTAAAACATATTCCGAAAAATGTTATAACGGATATAGGGTTTATGTATGTACTGAGTGTTATTCTGGATATACGCTGACGGCGGGAACGCCGATAACTATTTCAGGGTGTGCCAACACTGTTGACCCAAAAAGTTGTACCGCTGATTGCGTTGAAACGGATTGCGATGATGAAACATGGACCGACTTTACGACAGGTTATCAGGTGTATAAAACAAGAACATGGAACGCATCTACATGTTCGTGTACGACTACGCAAAGTTATAGATGCGACGACGGGTATTATGGAACGGCAAGTTGTGTAAGAAATGTTGTTACAGGCGGCTATGCTTGTACTGGGTGCAGTAAATGTCCATCGGGTGGGGTTTATACAGATGCGGCTTTGAAGACACCTGCGACAGCGGCATGTTTCGCGGGGAATGGAAGAACGGTGGAAAGTTGTTATTTGCCAATTGGGACATATTATGATGCATCGGGAAAATTCACGTTAAGTGGGCCGGCGAATGCGTGTACATACAGCAATTAAAAAATCCCGCCAGATGGCGGGATTTTTTATCCAACGGTCAGGTCTTTGCCCTTGACATCGATGTATACGGTGCTGCCTTCGCCAAGGCTGCCGGTCAATATCAAATCGGCGATTTTGTCTTCGAGGGCAGATGTAATCAGACGCTTTAATGGGCGCGCGCCGAATACGGCGTCATATCCATTGTCGCCCAACCATTTGATTGCTTTGTCGGTTATGTTCAATTCAATGTGCCGTTCGGCCAGGCGTTTTTCCAGACCGCGTAATTGAATTTTCACAATGCCCGCCATTACGTCTTTGCCCAATGGGTTAAAGAAAACAATTTCATCGATTCGATTGATGAATTCTGGACGGAAATTGTGCTTTACCGCGTCCATATCGGGCAGGTTGCTGGTCATTATTATAATGGTGTTGGTAAAGTTCACCACGTGACCCTGGCCGTCGGTCAGGCGGCCGTCATCCAGAATTTGTAAGAATACATTGAATACATCTGGGTTGGCCTTTTCAATTTCATCGAACAGTAAAACCTGGTACGGGCGACGACGAACACTTTCGGTTAAAACGCCACCCTGTTCATAGCCGACATATCCCGGGGGACTGCCAATCAGGCGGGAAACCGAGTGTGGTTCCATGTATTCACTCATATCAATTCGGGTCATGGCTGTGTCGTCGTTGAACAGATATTCCGCCAGGGATTTTGCGACCTCGGTCTTGCCGACGCCGGTGGGCCCCAGGAACATGAAACTGCCCATTGGGCGACGTGGGTCGGATAACCCTGCGCGGCTGCGACGGATGGCGCGGGCAATTACCCCCAGGGCGTGATCTTGGCCGACGACGCGTTTACGCAGTTCATCTTCGATATTTAATAATTTCGACTGTTCTTCGGCATTTAAACGGTCGGCGGGAACGCCGGTCCATTTGCTGACAACCGCAGCAATGTGTTCCGGAAGAACGGTTTTATATTCGCGTGCGTTTTCGTTCATTTTGCTGATTTGCTCTTCCAGTTCGGGGATTTTGCCGTATTGCAGGGCAGATGCCTTTTCATAGTCGCCATTTCGCATTGCGGTGGCAACTTCGGCCTTGGCAGAATCCAGGGCGGCCATCGCGTCGGACAGGGCGCGCATTTTTTGCTGTTCGGATTGCCATTGGGCAGTTAATGTTTTTGATTCAGACTCGACGCCGGCTATGATGTTTTCCAATTCTTTTAGGCGTTTTTTAGATTCTTCGTCTTTTTCTTTTTTTAGTGCCTGTTGTTCGATTTTTAACTGCATTAAATGGCGGTCAACTTCGTCCAGGCGGTCGGGTTTGGATGCAACCTCGATTCGGACGCGGGCGGCCGCTTCGTCAATCAGGTCAATTGCCTTGTCCGGCAGGAATCGGTCGGTAATATATCGATTCGATAATTTGACCGCAGACACCAATGCAGCGTCGGCGATTCGAACGCCGTGGTGGCCTTCGTATTTTTCCTTTAATCCGCGCAGGATTGAAATCGTGTCATCAACGGTTGGTTCGTCCACATAGACGGGCTGAAAACGGCGTGCCAGGGCGGGGTCTTTTTCAATATATTGACGGTATTCGTCCAATGTCGTTGCCCCCAGGCAGTGTAATTCGCCGCGTGCCAACATTGGCTTTAACAGGTTGGCGGCATCCATAGAACCTTCGCCTTTGCCGGCGCCAACCAGGGTGTGTAATTCATCGATAAACAGGATGATTTTGCCGTCGGCGTCCTTGATTGCTTTCAGGATTGCTTTCAAGCGTCCTTCGAATTGACCGCGAAATGATGCACCCGCCATTAGTGCGCCCATATCCAGGGACAGCAACTGTTTGTTCAGCAGATTTTCAGGTACATCGCCCGATATGATGCGATTCGCCAGCCCTTCGACAATGGCGGTTTTCCCAACACCTGGATTACCAATTAATACGGGGTTGTTTTTGGTGCGACGGCTTAACACCTGGATTGAACGGCGAATTTCTTCGTCGCGGCCAATGACTGGGTCCAGTTTGCCGTCGGCCGCCAGTTTTGTAAAGTCGGTCGTGTATTTTTCAATCGCCTGTTGTGGTGATTCTTGTAAATCATCTGGGTTCATTGTTATGACTCCTTGTAATTTTTCGTTTGTCCTATATATAGTGCCACAAAGGCGTCTTTCAAGACACAGGAACAAATGCCAAAATGCGCCCTTGCGATGGGGGAAAATTTGTTCTAGACTTAGGATATACAAAGGATGGAACAATGTATGAATTTACCCCAGATGATATTCAGCAAATTCAAAGCCATGGACTAAATATAGATGTTGTGCATCGGCAATTGGCGGATTTTGTGACGGGATTTCCATATGCCGATATTGTGCGTCCGGCCGTTATTGGTGATGGGGTGCGTGAAATGTTGGGGGATGAATTTGAACGGTTTTATGATGAAAATCGTGATAATTATAAGATTGTAAAGTTTGTGCCGGCATCGGGGGCTGCAACCCGTATGTTCAAGGACCTGTTTGAATTTTTGTCATCGGGCGTGATGAATAAAACAACGCAAAATGTTCTGGATAATTTGGAAAAATTTGCGTTCTGGGATGATTTAAAGCGTGTATTGCCAGAAAATCCAACGAATCGTGATGCTATAGAATGCTTGGTAACAGAACGCGGGTTGAATTATGGCGCAATGCCCAAGGCATTATTACAGTTTCATAAATATGCGGATGCGAATCGCACTGCGTTGGCAGAACACCTGGTCGAAGGGGCGCAATATGCCGTATCAAATGGCAATGTAGATATTCTCTTTACCGTGTCGCCGGAACATATGGCGGGATTTGATGTGGTACTGGCCCGTATTTTGCCAGAATACGAATCGAAATTTGGGGTAAAGTATAATATTTCTATGTCTGTACAAAAGGCCGCGACCGATACAATTGCGGTTAATCTGGATAATACACCGTTCAGAAATGATGATGGGTCGTTGCTGTTCCGGCCGGCGGGGCATGGGGCGTTGATTGAAAACCTGAATGATATTGATGGGGATTTAGTTTTTATCAAGAACATTGATAATGTATGTCCAGATGATGCGCGCTATGACACAATTGCACATAAAAAGCGTCTGGCGGGATTGGCCATGCAAATTCAGAAACGCATTTTCGAATATCTGCGTGCGATGGATGCGGGTGTGGCGGATGCGGATGAAATTGTTGCGTTTATAAATGAAAACCTGGGGATTGTGGTTGATAATGGTGCAGATTTACGCGCCGTGTTAAATCGTCCGCTGCGTGTATGCGGTATTATCAAAAACACGGGCGAACCGGGTGGTGGGCCGTTCTGGGTGCGGGGGACGGATGGTATGTGCAGTCTGCAGATTTCTGAACCGGGACAGATTGCGCCGGAAAATATTAGTGTTTTGAAGAATGGTGAATTTTTCAGCCCGACTGATTTGGTTTGTATGCCACGTGATTACCAGGGAAAAAAATTTGATTTAACGCAATATGTTGATCCAACCGCTGGGTTTATATCAGAAAAGTCCAAGAATGGGCGGCCGTTGCGTGCAATGGAACGTCCCGGATTGTGGAATGGTGCGATGGCAAAATGGAATACTGTTTTTGTAGAAACGCCACTGAATACATTTACCCCGGTCAAGGTGATTTCAGACCTGATGGGGGTGGGGCACAGGGTAAATGAATAAAATTGTGAAAACATTACTTGACTTTTCTGAATTTTTATTATAAATTTGGGTTCGCTATAAATTAAAAGGTAGAGTATTATGCCACGTGTATGTAAAGTTACAGGTAAGAAAACAGAAGTTGGGATGAATGTTTCCCACTCGCATCGTCGTACAAAACGTACTTTCTTGCCGAATTTGCAAGTTTTAAAGTTCCACAGTGATATTCTGGGACGTGATTTTTCATTGCGTATTTCGACCGCTGGTCTGCGTACATTGACCAAGCATGGTGGTTTGGATGCGTATGTAATGGCGAAACCTGTATCACGTTTGACCGAAGAAATGGCCGCAATTAAAAAAGCCATTGAAAAGAAAAATGGAAAACCAGCAGTACCTGCGAAAAAGCCAGTTCACAAGGCAAACCGCAGCGCACGCCTGGTAAAAAAGGTTGAAGCAAAGAAAGCCGCATAGTTGGTTTTCAATGCATCATGGCCCCGTGGCGGAATTGGTAGACGCGCTTGACTCAAAATCAAGTTCCGCGAGGAGTGTCGGTTCGAGTCCGACCAGGGCCACCAGATAAAAGAAAAACATCCCAATCGGGATGTTTTTTGTTATAATGCGAATTGATATGAAATTGGAATCAAATGGTATCTTAATCGGATTGCGACCATTTAATGAACGTGATGCAATTGCACGGGTGTTCACACGTGATTTTGGTGTGTTGGTCGGTATGATGCGTGGGGCAAACGTTGCGAAAAAAAATCGACCGTTGTTGGGCCAGGTTGGGGCGGTGTCATGGAATGCGCGTCTGGATTCACAGTTGGGGACGTTTCATTGGGATGCAGAAAAAAATCTGGGGGCAGCCATTATGATGAATCCGGGTGCGTTGATGCGCTTGAATGCTGCGTTTGAAATATTGACAACTTTGTTGCCAGAACGCGAATCGTACATGGATTTGTACGATGAAACCCTGAATATGATTGAAAATTTGGGTGTGGGGGCCAAGAATACATATTTAATCTGGGAAATTAATTTGTTGCGCGATTTGGGATATGCACTGGATTTATCAAAGTGTTCGGGGTGTGGTGTGGTGGAAAATTTAAACTTTTTATCACCACGGACGGGACGTGCAGTGTGTGATAAATGCGCCGCACCGTATATAAATAGACTGTATAAATTGCCGGTAAACCTGGATACAACGTTGCGATTTTTGGAAAATATTTGCGTGCAACAGGGGGTGGATGTGCCGGCTGTGCGTCGAATGATAAAAAACATTTAATTTGTTATATTTATTCCTTGCGATTTGGTGAAAATTTGCTATTGTGAAAAACGTTCAACAGAAGAAGGAGAAAATCATGACTTGGACAATTTTGGTACTGGTCTTGGGTATCGCTTTGTATATGTTCGGTGGCATGCTGCTGAAACAGGATACAAAAAAGCCGGCGGCTGGCGTTATCTGGGCAAAAAAAGCAATCAAAGTATTAGCAATCATCATTATGGCGGGCAGTGTTTGTCGTCTGTATGTGCCATATTATTTGACATCTGTTAATCCTGCGATTATTCAGGAAATGGTCGAAGGTATGCAGGCACAGCAAAATGCAGAAAAAAACAAAGCAATTCGCAAATTGGTTCGTGAATCTGCATTTGAAATGAGTGAACATGCACCAATCTTGGGTAATCCAGAAGCGAAAAAGACAATCTATGTTTGGACAGCTGCGTCATGTGGTTATTGCCGTCGTGTTCATGGCGAACTGGATCGTGTGTTAAAGGCACGTGATGATGTCAAGGTTGTGATGAAAAACTTCTCTATCCATGGTGTGATGAGTGAAGGTCCAGCACGCGCAATGATTGCTGCTAAGATGCAGGATACTGCCAAGGCTGCGAAATTTGCAGATATTATTATGACAAAAGAATATCGTCCATCTGAAAACATCCAGGATCAGGAAAAATTGGCCGCGGCGATTGAAAAGAACCTGATGAAATTTGCCAAAGAAGCAGGTTTGGATGCGGATCAATTGAAACAGGATATGACCAGTGAAGTTGTAGAAATCGAATTGGCAAACGTTCGTGATTTGGCAAATCGTTTCGAAATCACAGGTACACCGTTCTTGATTATTGGCGAAGAAGCGTTCCCAGGCGCAATCCCAGCCGATCAAATCAATGCAGCGTTGGATAAATAATTTTTGATTGCAAATTAAAAATCCCGCCTAATGGCGGGATTTTTTTAAGAGCAATTAAGGAATCATTACTTCGCTACACTTTTATTTATCTTAGTTTTTGTTTGGGAAACAGGTGCGAGTGTATATGTTTTATTTTTGCTAGTATCCGTTCATAAAAAAATGGTTCATTCAGCCATCTTTCTTCGCGGGCGGCGGCAATCGCCAATTTTTGTTCGGTTCGCTCGCGATCGGCACGTTCAAATGCAGACTGTAATTCTGTGTCGCGATAGTTTGGGTCTGTGATGGTGATTCCAAATTCATCCATTTTTTATCCTTTTGTTTTTTAGACCACTTCTGTTACGGCACGCAGTGCGCCATCGCGCGATAATTGTACAACGCGAATTTTCTTTTTCATTTCTGCAATTAAATCGGTGCGATTGTATGCAGGTTGGGTGTGCAGAATGCGATCGGCAAATGCTGCATAGGCGGCATCTGCACTTTCCGCGTGAATCGTTGTGTAAAAATGGTCGTGGCCCGTCCCCAGCATTTCCCACAATACGGATGCATTGTCGGTTGATATTTCGCCGCCAATAATTACATCGGGCGTCATACGTACGACCAAGTCCAACAGGCGCGCATAATTAAAATCGTTCGTTTGTTCAGTACGCGACAGGACAAAATGTACACGGTTTGCCTGGGGGACACGAATTTCACGCGCGTCTTCGACGGTAATTACACGGCTGTTTTTATCAATTAATGTCAGCATGTGATTTAAAAACGTTGTTTTCCCCGTTGCGGTTGCGCCGGATACTAGTATCGGGCTGCCATCATTTATGGCGGACATTAATCGGTCGTATGGGTCGTCGGGGCGGACGTTTTCACGTGGTTTGACCCGTAATAATTGTTGGCCGCGGCGCAGATGATAGTTTTCAAAACTGGTGTCTGGGGCACCGCCACCGCGAATGTTTAATGCAACACCGCCGGTAATATCGCGTTCGTCATATTGAACGTTCGGACCTGCAATTGCTGTAAAGCGGTGATTGCCGGGCAAGGTGGCATAAACCACCGGCATGCCATGAACCGGGTCAAATGGACGTTCGTAAATATTTGCAACAGTATGGATTAAATCAACCAAGTATTGTTTGCTTAGAATTTCAGCCTGGTACGATACCCATGGAACGCGCGCACCGTGCAGGCGCATCCAAACTTCGCCGGCGTGGTTGATGGCGATTTCTTCGACAAATGATGGCGAATAAAATTCCGCCAATGGTTTTAACAAAGATTCCAGGACTATATTTGACATCAATTTGATTTTATCATAAATCCTGACTTGAATCAAAAATCTTTATTTGTTAAAATCATAAAAAAGAGAGATTGAACATGAAAAAATCTATTTTGTTTGCATTGTTGGGTGTGCTGACTGTGGCGGGTTGTGCGACGGATAAAGACGCGCCGTATAACGAAGTGGACTTTGCCCAGGGGGGCGAAGATGCACCACTGTATAACGAACGTACCAGTACATTTATGCAGTCTGATAACCAGTATTCAAATATTGATTCGTATAAGCCAAAAACAGCTGCAGAAAAAGAACAGAATTCAAATCGCTGGAATACGTCGCGTATGGAAACACGCTGGCAGGAATACAAAGGGGCAATGGTTCGTGTCCAGATTCTGTTGGGGAATACCGATGTGCGTGAAATGCGGTTGCGACTGATGCAGAATGCAGATGGTATGGATATTGATGGGGATTCGCGTACGGTCTTGGCGGCGGTGGCGGACTATGAAATGAAACGCGTGTGTGGACGCAATGCAGACAGTATTGTTATGGTGTATGACAGGCCGTCGTTTGATGTAATGCGGCCGACGGCGTATTTCGACTATCGGATTGAGGCCGAAGGCGCAACAATGCGTGAATATGGTTTCAGATGTGTTTACAACAAATAATTAACAAAAAAACAAAAGGGGAAAGTAATGAAAAAATTAGTGTCTGTTATGGGAATTATGGCTGCGTTGGGTTTGGCGGGCTGTGGTGAAAAAGCACCGGTTGCGGAAAATGGTGATACGGTTGTTATCAATTTTGCAGGCTTCTTGGATGGCGTTCAATTCCCAGGTGGTACAGCAGAGAATTTCCCATTGAAATTGGGCAGTGGTCAATTCGTCCCAGGGTTTGAAGAACAGCTTGTTGGCATGGCCGAGGGCGAAGAACGTGATATTAACATCACATTCCCAGAACAATATGTAGCAGACCTGGCGGGCAAGGCCGTTGTATTTAAAGTCAAAGTAATTGACATTGTTGAAAAATAAAAAATTCCCGGCAAATGCCGGGTTTTTATTTTGATTTTTGTCTTATATCAAACAGCCATTGTTTTATGCAGGGCATTTTGATGTATTCATGTGCCATGTCGTGGGCCGCGTCGATTTTATCGTCTGTGCACAGGTTGTGGTGAACAGATGCGCCAAGTAAATCGCATATATTGGCGTTGTAGTCATGTAATACGTTTTCATCACAGGAATGAATCAGGGCAGTGCGCAAGACTTCCTGATTACGTTTTAGACGTTGTAATTCAATTGCATAAAATCCAGGTGTGTGCTCATACATAGTGGTCGTATTTTAATGTAAAAAATTGTTTTGTCAAATTTTGTGATGGACTTGCATATCTTAAAAAAGTGGCTATATATATCATAAATTCGCGAATCGGGTTTTTGTATGGTATAATTCACAGAAAATAAAGGATTTTGTATTATGGCACTGATACCAATGGTTATAGAAGAATCGCCGCGTGGTGAACGCTCGTTCGATATTTATTCACGTCTGTTGCGCGATCGTATTGTGATGGTAAATGGGGAAATTGAACCAACAATGGCAAACAGTATTGTCGCACAGTTGTTGTTTTTGGAATCGGAAAATCCAAACGCAGAAATTTCTATGTATATTAATTCGCCGGGCGGTGATGTATCGGCGGGCTGGGCAATTATGGACACGATGCAGTATATCAAAGCGCCGGTTTCAACAATCGGTATGGGCTTGGTTGCGTCAATGGGGTCGGTATTATTGGCGGCCGGTGAAAAAGGTAAACGTTTCGTTCTGCCGAATACCCAGATTATGATTCATCAGCCTTTGGCGGGCGCACAGGGTCAGATTACTGATATGGAAATCAGAATGAATCAATATCAGAAAAACAAAAAGACATTAATCAAACAGATGTCTGAATTCACAGGGCGCAAGGAAAAAGAATTGTTTGATGCGATGGAACGCGATAACTGGATGTGCCCGAGTGAGGCTAAGGAATTTGGCCTGATTGACGGTATTTTGGAACGTAAATAATTCATAGTTTGTATGGGGAAACAGATATGAGTGATGATAAAACACCAAAAACGGAAAATAACCAGCAGTTTTGCAGTTTCTGTGGCAAGGCGGTTTATGAAGTAAAAAAGTTGGTCAGTGGACGTAACGTCTGTATCTGTGATGAATGTATCAATCTGTGTAATGATATTATGGCGGATGATAATCGTCGCGCAGTCAGCCAGGATGTCAAGAAATTGCCAACGCCATCCCAGATTTATAATTTTTTGAATGAATATATTATTGGTCAGGATACGGCCAAGCGTACGTTGGCGGTGGCGGTGTATAATCACTATAAACGTCATTCGATGGCGACTACGTCAGACGTAGAAATTCAAAAATCAAATGTGTTGTTGATCGGATCAACGGGGACGGGGAAAACACTGTTTGCCCAGACATTGGCGCGTGTGCTGGATGTGCCGTTTGCAATTGCGGACGCGACCACTTTGACCGAAGCGGGCTATGTTGGTGATGATGTGGAAAGTGTTTTGACGCGTCTGTTACAGAATGCGAATTTCGATGTTGAACGTGCAGGTCGTGGTATCATTTATATCGATGAAATAGACAAGATTTCCAGAAAATCAGAAAATCCATCGCTGACACGCGATGTTTCCGGCGAAGGTGTGCAACAGGCATTGCTGAAACTGATTGAAGGCACAGTTGCAAATGTGCCCGCCGGTGGCGCAGGGCGCAAACATCCAGGCGAAGCAACGGTGCAATTAGATACCAGCAAGATTTTATTCATCTGTGGTGGGGCGTTTGATGGCCTGAACAAGATTATTGGTAATCGCACGTCGGCGCGTCGTGGAATTGGTTTTGGGGCACATGTCGAATCTGCCGAAGAACGTAAGAACAAAAGTTTCTTGAAGGATGTTGAACCCGAAGATTTGGTAAAGTTTGGAATTATCCCAGAACTGATTGGGCGTTTGCCAGTTATTACGACATTGCAAGAACTGGACGAAGATGCGTTGGTCAAAATTTTGACCGAACCAAAAAATGCGGTTGTAAAACAGTTTACCGCCATGTTGGGTATGGATGGGGTTAAATTGAATATCACAGACGATGCTCTGCGTGCGATTGCGAAAATGGCGGTTGCGCGTAAAACAGGGGCGCGTGGTTTGCGCAGTATCCTGGAACGGGTATTAATGCAGCCGATGTTTGATGCACCGGACAAAGAAGATTTGGCGGAAATTGTAATTGATGCGGATGTTGTTGATGGAAAAAAGCAACCTGTTGAAATTATGAAGGAATCTAAAAAAGCTGCATAAAAATCCCCCGCCATGTGGCGGGGATTTTTTTTTATCTAAGTTTTTTTTGGTGGTTTTGTTGCATGGTGTTGGATTGCGTGATATTATCGTGTTGATAAAGGAATAAAAATTATGCAAAACGAATTATTGGTTGAATTACAGGCACGTGGGTTTATTAATCAGACATCTAATATGGATGGGTTGAACGATGCATTAAATGCGGGAAAAATTACGGCATATTTGGGGTCTGACCCGACGGCGGATTCGTTGCATGTGGGGCATTTAGTGCCGGTGATGATGATGCGTTGGTTGCAGAAATATGGGCATAAACCGATTACATTGGTTGGTGGTGCAACGGGGCGAATTGGCGACCCATCGGGACGCGACAGCGGTCGCCCAATGATGACCGAAGAAGTGTTGGCGAAAAATGTTGCAGGATTGAAAAAATCATTTTCTAAGTTTTTTAAGTTTGGTGATGGTGCGTCGGACGCGATTATGGTTGATAACTATGATTGGATGAAAAATTACAGTCATATGGATTTCTTGCGCGATTTTGGAACGGATTTTACTGTGCCGCGTATGCTGTCGATGGATTCGGTAAAGCGTCGTCTGGACAACGGTATGACGTTTCTGGAATTTAACTATATGACGTTTCAGGCGGTGGATTTTCTGACACTGTATCGTGAACATAATTGTATATTACAGACCTGTGGCGCGGACCAATGGGGCAACGCTATTATGGGGATTGAACTGATACGCAAGAAGTTGGGCAAAGAAGCATTTGTTCTGTCAACATCCCTGATTACCGATGCCAATGGAAATAAAATTGGCAAATCGGCGGGAAATGCCGTTTGGGTGAACGAAGATAAAACATCGCCATATGAATACTATCAGTATTTCCGCAATATATCGGATGATTTGGTGGAAAAATTCTTGAAAATATTTACAGAAATTCCATTGGATGAAATTGCAAAATTGTCTGCATTGCAGGGGGCGGAATTAAATGTTGCCAAGAAACGTTTGGCGTTCGCGGCGACTGAAATTGCACATGGGACGGACGCCGCCGTTGCCGCAGAAGAGGCTGCAAATGCGTTATTTGGTGGTGGTGCAAATTCGGCCAATATCCCAAGCATAGAAATTGAAATGGCGGGCGATATGGGGATTTTGGATTTTCTGTGTGCAACCAAATTGTTCCCATCAAAATCCGAGGCACGTCGCACGGTCGAGCAGGGCGGAATCCAAATCGATGGTAATAAAATTATCGACCCGAAATTTGTTGTGGCGGTGGCATCGGAATTCATGGTGCAAAAGGGCAAAAAAGTATTCTTGAAAGTGATTGTGAAATAAAACCGGGGGATTTCCCCCGGTTATTTATTTGTACCATGTGTGCAGTTAGAAGACCACGTCCATTGTCCAATATCATCACTGATGGTAAAACTGTATTTTGGGATATAGCAACTGCGGACATTTCCCTGATTCAAGTCTGGTGATGTGCTGTATAGTGCGGTGTCGCCAATTGCGCCGTCGGGACAGAGTTCACATGTATTGTCCGGTTTCAAATATGAACCTGCGGTGCATGCGTATTCTATTTTAGGATAGTTTTTAGCACTTGGCCCACAAACGAATTCTTTTTTGTCTGTGTATTTTTTCCCCTGGGTATATGTTGTATATTGCTCGGTTTCGGGGTCCATTATTTTATATTCGCAATATGTAGAAAAAGTATATGTGCCGCATTGAAATTTAGCCGTTGTACGGGTGTATCGGTTATTGTGTTCGGATGTATCAGACCCCCGAACCCAATCAGTTACATAGTCATTACAGTCACAAACCGACGATATATCCGGCCAGCTGCTGGGGTTAAAACAAACATATTCTATGGCGCGGTATTCGCCTGTGTTTGTATCCGTGCATTCGGGTATAGTTAAATATTCTTCATAAGTAAACAGTTCGGTTTTAGTTCCCATCAGACAGATGTCTGACGTTGGACTGTTCTGGTCGCATTTGGGGCGGTTGTTGCCAATACTGCCGTGATATCCAACGCAGTCGCATACCGCAACCTTGTATTTTGTGGAATTGGTATAACAGTCTGCGCCGGGGGCCCATTGGGCGGTTGGTATTAGTGATGCAAAGGCGTTATGTGTTACCAGGCACATAAGCAGTATTATCCGTAAATTGCCGATTGTGGTCATGGTATTTTTCATGCGTTATTTCCACTGTGATTAGTTTGTGCTGTAATTACAATCGTTGCCCCAGGTCCAGTTGCCGGAAGTGTCAGTGACGGAAAAGCTGTCCTTGGGGACGTAACAGGATGCTATGTTGGTTGATGTATTATACTGGTCAGATGTGTCGTATACCTTGACGCCGTCAACTGTGCCGGCGGTGGGACACGCCGTACATGTTGTGCCGTTTTTCAGATAATATCCAGCCTCGCAAGAATAGGTGGTTTGTAATCCGTTTAGTGTTGTTGGACCACAAACAAAGGCTTCGTATGTTTCGAACATAGAACCTTGGGTATATGTTGTATATTGCCCAGTTTCGGGGTCCATCATTTGGTATTCGCAATATGTTGAAAATGTATGGTCGTTGCATACAAATTCGGCGGATTTTTTTTCGTAAAGTATTGAAGACGCGTCGCCAACATGTTGCCAGCCTGTATCCATGTCATTACAGTCACACCAGGTTTCGGTTGCAGTTGCGCTGCCCAGGCTTGTTACGTTTACGCAAATATATTTTATGTCGCGTGTTACCATGCCAGTACCACCCGCCACAGGGCATGTTGGGGTGACACTCCATTCATCAGAATATGAAAATGTTTCGCTTTTTATTCCGGCAACACACGCGTCGTCGGTCATCGTATAATTTGTTGGACAATCGGGCAGGGTTTCACCAATGCTGCCTTGGTATCCAACGCAATCGCATATGGCCATGCGGTATGCGCGATAGTTGCTGTCGGCGCGATAACAGTATGCGCCGGGACGCCATTCCGATTGTGCCAGTAATGTTGCTGCAAATGCGTTGTGTGTGCACAGGCATATAAACAGTGTCGCACATAACCGACCGATTACATTAGGCATATTGTCAAAAAAAAATCCCCCTGATTTCTGCATTTTTTATCCCCCACATTTGTGCCGAATCTAAACGGTGGTTTGGATTCGGCATATGTTTTTTATCTGTACGCCTTGTATTCTATCAATTTCAGGTGTTTTTAACAAGTGATTTATTTGATTTTTTTGTTGGTTTTGTTACAATTGGCGCGAAGGAAATAAATTTGCGATTTTTATGTTCTGTTTTTATTGCGTTATTTGTTTTCGCTGGGCCGGTGTATGGTGCCAGTGAACTGTCCAAGATTAATGCACAGATTAAACAAACTGAACAACAAAATAAAAAGCTAGAACAACAGGTCAAATCGTCCGAGCGCGAAGTATCAAAAACAAAAAAAGAATTGGTGCGTGCCGCAGACAAGGTTAGTTCCCTGGAAGATCAGCGTGGCGCAATGGCAAAGAAAATTGCAGAACTGGATGCGCAACGCGAAAAAATCACACGTGAAATGGAATCGAATCGGGCGCGGATATCGGATGCCGCCGCCAGTATTTTATTTGTCGCGTCACACCCCAGTTTTGATGCCAATGATATGCGGGAATATGTGCTGATGTCGGCGGTGCTGTCGGGGACGGCGCAACAGTTGGATGGGGAAATTGCGCGTGCAGAAGGGCAGGTGCGCGAACTGGGGAAAATTCGTGATGCACGCGCCGTCGAAAAAGAAAAATTGGACAGAACCGCAAAAAAATATGCGCGCGAAAAAAAAGAGTTGGATAAACTGTTGAAAACGCGCAGTGCGCAAAATGAAAAATTAAAAAGTGAACATTCGGCACTGCAAAAAAAATTGCGCGAATTGTCGGCGCGCGCAAAAAGTATTTCAGAATTATCGGCCGGCGTGGGCAGTTCACAGATGTCAGCAGATGCCAGTTTTTCACGACGTAAATTAAACCTGCCGGTGCGGGGGCGTGTGGTGGTGCGGTTTGGTGAAAAGACCGCGCTGGGGTTGAAGTCAGACGGTTGGCGTGTGCGTACGCGTGGGGATGCGTTGGTTATGGCGCCGGCAGATGGTGTTGTAAAGTTTGCGGACAGTTTTCGTGGATTTGGTCGTGTTGTGATTATGTCGCATAAAAATGGATATAATACTGTGATGACAAATCTGGGTGATATTGATGTGACCCTGGAACAAGAGGTTCTGGCCGGTGAACCAATTGGGCGTATGAATCCAGATAAACCCGAAATGTATTTAGAGGTGCGCCGTGGCAACAATGCCGTTGACCCCGCCCGGTTGTTCAAGGAAGAATAAAAGTTTATTTATCTGTGATTTTGCAATTTTTCATAGTTGTTGTGTATTGTGGGTGTTTTTTCTGGTCGGCGTCTGGCAGGCTTAGAATAATTGCACAGGTTTTAAATGTTTCATTGTTTGGACATTGCCAGCAACGTTTCATTGTTGCGCTGGATATTTGATGGTATTTTTTTCCCATTTCAGCGCGACTGATACATTTTTTCGTTTTTGCGTCCCATACTTCTGTGGTTGAATTGCATTTGACGCAAATTTTTTCGTTACCTATTGTGCCTATTCCCTGGGATGCATTGGTGGGACATTCGATGCATGTGTTTGATGTCTTGCTTTCATATGCCATGTTGCCATCGGTTGCGCCACATGGTTCGATACATACGCCATTGCGTTTGATGTATGGGGCGGTGCAATTGGTTGGTTCGGTACAGGGTTCACCACTGATTTCGCCACATGCATTGGTGGTTTGGACATATGTGCATGTGCCACCGTTGGCCAGTTGTACTGTTATGGTTTCGGATGTTTCCCATTTGGATGCTTCTACGAAATATCCAGTTTCGGTCAAAGTACCATCGCAGCACCATGCAGTAACCGATCCATATGAGAATTTTTCCCCGTGAACCAGTGGATATACATTATGTTTGTTTTTCATTTTTTGTTTGCATTTGCGATTGTGTTTGCCACAGAACCAAGCGCTGTCGCGTTTGTGGGTTTCAATATAACATTCTTTTTGGTCGCCAAATCCATCTTGGACAGCAAATGCAACGTTTGTGCATAGAATCATAGAAATTGCGGTAATGATTTTTTTCATTTTGTCCCCCGTTTTTGCAAGAAAAAACCGTCACAGAAATGACGGTCGGGGTGTTAGAAAAATCAGTCATTTGGTGATTCCTGTTGCCTTCGATATATAACAACAGCACCCCGACATGCGTGGGGTAAAAATAACGGTGCAATAGACACCGATATCATCGGATTACGATGCAATTGCACCGAAATGACTGGGCTTTCTAAGGCCCCGAACAAACATCCCTGTTCATTCAGTGTTTATTTTATGTAATTTTAGATATTTTTGCAATATAAAAACATCCCCGCCCAAAAAGGTGCGGGGATTGGTGGATTTTATTTATCACAGTCTTTTTTGTTCATTTCGGGCTTTTTATTGCAACCGCCGTCATGTGTGTTTGAACAGTTTTTACATTTGCCTGATTTGTTTTCAGATTTTGACATTTTTCATCCTTTTGTTAATGTTTGTTTTTGTTGTGTCCGGACGTAAAAATAATATCGTGCGGGGGGCAATATCACAATACGCGTGTTTTCCCAAAAAAAGTATTTGTAATTTTAGTGAATGTACATTAATATCAATGGCGTTGTTCGGGGTGTAGCTCAGCCTGGTAGAGTACTTGCATGGGGTGCAAGGGGTCGCAGGTTCGATTCCTGTCACCCCGACCATAAAAATTAAACCGTCGCGTTTGCGACGGTTTTTTCTTAACTGACCAATTTTTGCCAGAAAGTTTTCTTTTGTGGTTGTTTTTTGCGTTTGCGACGTTGGGCATTGACTGTGGTCCGTTTTGCATCAACGTGCTGGGCATTTTTGCGTTTTGCATCGGTTGATGGTGCGTATGCCCCCAGCAAATCTTCGGTTTTATTCTGTTCAGGTGCAACACGCTGAATCGAATATTGGTCAATGTTCATCAGGCTGTCATCGCCAACAATCACAATTTCGGTTTCGAATTTGGATTCCATTTCGGCCAATTCGGCACGTTTGTGGTTCAACAGATATACTGCGACATCGGTTGGGACGGTCATGATGATTTTCTGAGCCGCCTTGGCTAATAATTTTTCTTGCAAGTGGCGGAACAGAATAATCGCGGCCGTCTGAATCGATGGTACAACACCCGCACCCATACAGTGTGGACATGCGACGTATGATGATTCCATGAAACTGCTGCGCAGGCGTTGACGCGACAACATCAATACACCAAAGTTGTTGATTTTTGCAACCTGGGTGCGGGCGCGATCGCGTTTCATAACTTCGCGCATTTTCAGTTCCAATTTGCGGTTGTTCTTTTCTTCTTCCATGTCGATAAAGTCAATCGCAACAATGCCGGCCAAATCGCGCAGACGCAATTGCAGGGCGATTTCTTCGGCCGCTTCCAGATTAGTGTTCAGGGCCGTTTGTTCAATATCTTTTTCCTTGATCGCGCGGGACGAATTAACGTCGATTGTTACCATGGCTTCGGTCTGGTTGATAACCAGTGAACCGCCCGATGGTAATTGGACGTATGGCCCGTGTAGACCTTCGAGTTGTTTTTCAACGCCGGCCTTGACCATTAATGGAACGCCGGCATCTTTGTAGTGTACCAACTGTTTGCGGGGTGCGCGGCCGTACATTTGGATAAAATGCTGTTTAGCGGCATCAAATGCTTCTTCGCCCTGGATAATCAGTACGTCTTCTTTGTCGCTTAGAAAATCACGAACGACACGGCGCAACAGGGAATCTTCGGTGTGAATTGTGACCGGGGCGACTGATTCCAGTGTTGTTTTGCGGATTTCATTCCACAAATTTACCAGGTAATCATAGTCGGCGGCAATGTCGGCCGATGCCGCGCCCATGGCGGCGGTACGCAGAACAACGGTCATGCCCTTGGGGATTTTCAGACCGTGCAGAACATCGCGCAGACGGGCACGTTCAGATTTATCAGAAATTTTCTTGGAAATGCCATAACTGTTGCGTTTACGTGAATTTGGCATCAGAACCGCGAAACGACCCGCCAATGACAGATATGTTGTCATTGATGCACCCTTTTGACCGCGTTCTTCTTTGACGCCCTGGACCAGCAAGATTTGTTTTGGTTTGATAACGTCCTGGATTTTGAATTCACGTGCGCGTTTGGCAAATTCTTTGTTGTCTTCGCCGGCACTGTGGTCGTCATATTCGGCGACTTCGTCTTCTTCGTCGTTTGGATCGTCGTCGTCGTCAACAATGTTGGCGTGCGCCAATTCCAGCAGTTTCTTTTTCTGTTCAGCAGTTACCTGGTAATAATCAGGGTGAATTTCAGAGAATGGTAAAAATCCATTTTTCCCAGTCCCATAATCAACAAATGCAGCCTGTAAAGATGGTTCAACGCGAATAACCTTGGCCAGATAGATGTTGCCCTTAATCTGGGGTTTGGTGGTGGTTTCAACGTCAAAGTCTGATACGCGGTTAGTTGATGTATCGACAACTACGACACGTGTTTCTTCCGGGTGGACTGCATCCACATATATTTTTTTTGACATTTTGTAATCCTTTTGTTTTGGCGTTGTATGCAATGGCAACAATCCGTCCCCGTGGGGCGTCCAAGCCCATGCCAAGGGATTGCGCCACGATAACCATCAGCGCCATGCGAATTGTTGAAAATAGTGATAATACAAACACTTATTATAGCCCCATATTCATACACGGGTTTTATTCTAACATGCCATTATATAGTTCGCAAGGTATTTATTTTCTGACGCGTATTTCAGATTTTATACGGTTGATTTTTGCAGGTATTTTTTCTTTGGCTTCGTTCAGCCAACGTTTCATACGGGAACGCAACCAGCGTTCATAGATAAAGAACAAACTGCCCATGCCAATCAGTGGCAAAACATAATAAATTATGCGATATGCCAACAGTGCGCCAAATATGTTAGCCTTGTCCACGGTGTCGGGCAGGGCGACCAAAAATACCGTTTCAAATACGCCGATGCCACCGGGAACTTGGCTGAAAACGCCGGTCGATTGGGCAATGGCAAACAGTCCCATAAATACAACAAACGGTATTTTTACAAATGGGG
Source organism: Alphaproteobacteria bacterium (assembly GCA_015062495.1). Lineage (NCBI taxonomy): Bacteria > Pseudomonadati > Pseudomonadota > Alphaproteobacteria > Alphaproteobacteria bacterium. The sequence continues at coordinate 23,466 of SUUN01000001.1, forward strand.
TCAGACAGAAATAAAGTACCAGACCGGCCAGAATACTGTCTGTTATGCCCAGGATTGTTTGTGTAAATGCCATGCGTGTTGATGGTATCTGGAATTTTAATTGTCCGATTTTTATGCTTTTTTTATGAAAGAATATTGTGGTCGCAAAATATACCAACAATGTGACCAAACAAAATATAAATAATGCGTTGATGCCAATACTGGCGCCGACCGAGTTCTGAAACAGCGCATGTGGGACCAAGAAATAACTGATGACCACAATGGCGGATGCCCCCAGGAAATATGTAAAGCCCGATATAGTCAGCATTTTTACAATGTCGCCACCGCGAATGCGCCACCGTGTATACAGACGATATCGAATTGCGCCGCCACTGACCACGGCGTGGCCGGCGTTGTTGCTGATTGCAAAGCCCAGCATCCCCGCCAACATCCATTTCCACCATGAAACGCGTCCGCCAACATAGTTTAACGCTAAATAATCATACAGGGACAGCGTCAAATACCCCAGCATACATGCCACGCATGCCATCGCCAGGTTCATAAATGGAATATCTAATATTGCGTGTGCGATGTCGGACAGACTGTAATCACGCAATTGCCACCACAGCATACCGGCGGCCAATATAAAAAAGAAAATGCCTGAGTAACTGATTACCTTTTTAATCAGGCGTTTTGTCTGTGCTGACATTAAAATCCTTTTACAAGTGTAATAGGATAACAATTTTATAAACAAAATCAATCTATAAATAAAATCTGGTGGGGGATTGGGCGGTTGCTTTTTATTTATCAAAGCAATTGAATATACCAAAATTATTGTGTATAATGTGTTGGCATTGGGAAACTGGTGTGAGGGTTCAAAGCCTCGTAAGGGATACTCCAACATTGGTTGGAGGGTTGTGAATATATTGAATAAGCACACTATTACTCTTAATAGCTTTGAACCTCCAACCGCCTTTTGTGCGGTTTTTTATTTAACAAAATAAAAAAAGGGAGGATTTAAATGGCAACACTGTTGGTTGATGCGCGATATTTTGGTAATTATTTGCGCATGGCGCGAAATTCAATGAATATCACGCGGTTTGAATGTGCAAAATTATTAGGTGTGTCACATTCAGAATTGATTAAGATAGAAAACGGCAAGGTTTTAATGCCCGATAAAATAATTCAAAAGGTTATGACGAACGGTATGGCGATGATTTTATGTAAACGACGCAATTAAAAATCCCGCCATTTGGCGGGATTTTTAATTCTGAAAGAAACGGTTAAATATTTTTTCGTTTACTTCAATTGGATATTCACGCATCAGGAATGAATTGTAATCATCCATTATGCCTGATTTTGACATGGTTTGCATTTCATTGCGCAAATCAGCCATCTTTTTTGTGTCCATTTTTGGCGCAATTGAATCTTTGATATTCAATACATAGAATGCGTCCGATGATGGAACAATTGATTTTTCGCCCGCGTCGCCACGGAATGCGGCAACCAACACGTCGGTTGGTGCGCCCGATGTACGTGACACAGTTGCGGATTTTCCGTTTGCCAATTTTCCGTTTGATTTAAAGTCTGTTAAAACTTCGTTGGCGCGGACGTATGCCTGTTTTTTCTGTTCGGCGCGTTTCCAATCACCCGTCAATGATTTTTTGACAGATTCAAATTCCGCCGTGTGTGATGGCGTAATTTTGTTTACGCGCAAGAATACAAAACCATCCTTGGTTTCAATCATTTCACTTTCCAGTTCGGCGTCCATATCAAATATTTTTGCCATCATTGTATCCGTCAGAACTTTGTCCACAGGGCGATGGTCGCGATCAAATGTGCCCAGGTCAACATATTTTGCGCCATGCGTCTTGGCGGCGTCCGCCATTGGTTCGCCGGCGATGATATCGTCTTCGAATTTAATGGCGATGGCATAGCCTGCATCATATTTGTCTGGTTGTGACATTTCAGCCGGAATAATCACATACGACACATTGCGTGTTTCTGGGACGATTTGTGGGTTTTGTTTGTAATATTCGGCCAATTGTTCATCCAAAGGTGCGGCAACATCAAAATCTGAATATTTAATTGTTGCGTATTCGATTTCGCGTTCCCCATAACGTGCATCGTATGCCGCACGCACTGCAAATTCAGGCACAGGTACATCAACCCCGACCGCGCCCAATACCATAGAACGCAATACATTGCCACGCAGGACGTCGGCAAAGGCAGCCTCGGAATAGCCGGAATTGTTTAAAACCGTGTCGAATGCCAGGGTGGAAAATTCGCCGTTGACCTGAAATTCTGGGAATGAACGAATTTCGTGGGCAATGCGTTTGTCGCTGACCACGAACCCCAGGTCATCTGCGCGGTTTTCCGCCATCTGTTGGGTTGTCATTTTTGTCAAAATTTGTTTGGAAAAAGCGTTTTGGGTTGCGGTGTCTGTATAGATTGCGCGTTGTTCGTCCCGGCTTAACTGGGCCAGGGCACGCGATTTTTCCAGGTTAAATTCCTGGGCGGAAATTTCTGTGTCGCCAACGTGGACCAGTGTGTTATCGTTTACAACGTTGCCAAAAATCCATTCGGCAACACCCCAACCAACGAATGAAAATGCCAAAATGCTGATTAAAATCTTGGCAACTGGTTTTTCTGATGCATTTCTTAAATATTCTAGCATTTGTTCCCCTTTTGCGATACCATAGCAAAACGATATGACAAAAAGCAATTAAAAAAAAGGGAATTTCAAATGAAAATTATTGCTGGAAATTGGAAAATGAACGGGTCGCGCGCAGGGTTGGATGCGATGTTGCGTGATCTGGAAAATCTTGATACAGAAAATACAGTTATTCTGTGTGTGCCATATACTATGTTGCGTGCGGGAAATGCACGCGTGGCGATTGGTGCACAGGATGTGAGTCAACATACACACGGCGCATATACGGGTTCTGTGTCGGCCCAGATGGTTGCAGATGCGGGTGCAAAATATGTAATTGTTGGGCACAGTGAATGTCGTCAGTATAACGGGGATACGAATTCGATCGTGCGACAAAAGGCGGCCCAGGTTTTGGCCAATGGGATGATTCCAATTATCTGTGTTGGCGAAACAATGGATGAAAAGCAGGCCGGTAAAACCATGGCGGTGATTGAATCTGGGGTGCGTGAATCAATTCCATCGGATGTTGGCACACCGATTATTATTGCGTATGAGCCACGGTGGGCAATTGGGGCGGGTTTGACGCCCACGGCGGATGAAATTGCGTGTGCGCATACACTGATTGCCAATACGCTGGCGGAGATGGGATTGGCGGGGACGCCGGTTCTGTATGGTGCGTCGGTCAAGGGTTCGAATGCCGCAGAAATTATGTCGATTCCAAACGTTGATGGGGTGTTGGTTGGTGGTGCGTCCTTGAAAAGTGATGATTTCATACCTATAATAACCAGTGTAAAATAATTATATAGTATGAACAAAAATGGAAGACGGTATGAATAACGAAGATAAAGAAGTTCAGGTAGAGGCAGTGTCTGTTGATGATGCGCCGGTCGTGGACACACCACAGCAAGAATCAGATGTTGAAAAATTAACCGCCCAGTTGGCGGAAATGAATGACAAATATCTGCGTATGGCGGCGGAACTGGAAAATACGCGTCGTCGGGCGGCGTTGGATGCGGAATCGCGTGCGCGGACGCGTTCGATGGGGGTGGCGGAAAAAATCTTGCCGGTGATGGATGCGGTGGATTCTGCGTTAAAGCATGCCCCCGATGATGCAGGGATTCAGTCGATGGCGCGTGCGCTGGAATCTGCATTTGCCCAGATTGGGATTGTAAAAATTGAATCTGTGGGCCAGGCGTTGAACCCGATGTTTCATAATGCGATTCAGGTTGTGGAATCTGGGGATGCAGCGTCCGGCACGATTGTCGAAGAAATGCAGACCGGGTATATGTTTGGCGATACCGTGCTGCGAACTGCAATGGTTGTTGTCGCAAAATAATCCCACCGCCCAGATGGGCGGTTTTTTTGTTTGCCAAAAAAATATAAATTTTTGTATTTTTTTGTGATATAATACCAGTGACGCAGGCGACTGTGTTGGGGCGTAAGAACCTCGAAATTTGTGGTGTCCGTGGGGACAAAAAATACCTCCAACAAATTGGTTGGAGGGTCGCGAATATATTGAATAAGCGCGCTATTTTCCACAAGTTATAGTTCTTAACCTCCAACCGTCTGCTTTGTGACGGTTATTTTTTACAAAAAGGGAATACAAATATGCGATTAACATTTGGGGTTTTAATGTCGCTGATGGTGGGGGCGGCGCATGCAAACACCGACCTGGCCGCGGCGATTGAAAATGTCCGCACCGCATGCGGAAACATCAGTGTGGAATTATCGGACATGAAAAAAATGGCGGGTATAACAACCGCCGTCACCGGTGTTGGCACGGTCGCTGGTGGCGTTGCACTGGGGACAGGTATTGCCAAGGCGGGTGTTGATAAGGAAATAGAGGCCATGGAAAAATTACCTTTATTGACAATTGCAAATGAGAATGAGTTTGAAACCGCTGTGTTAAATTATGCCAAATCAATAAATCACTCGGTCAATACGGCAATAGGGCATGCTGAAAAGAAATCAAAACAACTGGGCAATGTTCGTACGGGAACATTGGCAACATCAACAGTTGCCAATATCGCGGGTGCGATTATGTCGGGTACAAATCGGGTAAAGGGTGATTTGAAACAACAAATTGATGAATGCTTGGCATCGGTTAAAATATTATCAAATGTTCGTATGCAGGCGCGTATTTCCAAAACTGTCACGGATGCTGATTTGGCACGTGCGGAAAATATCATTCATGCATGCGATGCATGGACCACGGTTGATATCAGTTCAATCAATAAACGTTCAACGGGCGCAACCGTATCATCGGGCATTGGTGCGGGGTTGGGGCTGGCCGGCACAATAACATCTGCATCGGCAAATTCAGACGGTGTTCGTGATGGTGATGCCGACAAAGAAAAGAAATTAAACGCCGCGGCAAATGTGTTGGCGGGGGGCACAACGGCGGCGGGATTGTCCGCCACAATATTTAACGCAACACAAATAAGTGCAATTAAACGTGCGGCAACGGTTGCCGATGAATGCGAGGGGGCGCTGAAGTAAAATGAAAAAAATAGCTTTGTTTTTCTTAACTTTTATATTTTCAACTAATGTGTTTGCGAGTCAACAAACCAGTAACGAAATAGAATTAAATACCCCTGTACGTTGGTATGCCAAGGCCTTGAGTAATGCCATATTCAAAATGGTTTATCAATCCAATCAGGATGCAGATGGGGCAGAACATGCCTCCGCAATCAGAAGTGAATTTTTGCAAACCTTGGATGTAAAAGATGGTGTTGTACTGATTAGCCCTGCTGAATTTATAGATAAATGTATGTCTGTATATCAAGCGTTTGATGCATCTACAAAATGTTCGAATGCGTTGATGGATGCTGTTCATTTTCATAACGAACTTGTCCAATCGTTTGCGAACGCAAATGCGCTGAATGATAGAAATACAAAAATAGAGTGGCAATTCCGGGTTTGGTATAGTGCATTAAGCGTCGTTCTTGATTTGGATTTAGATCCGTTAGTGAATATATTTAGCGATTATATGAATACTGTTAACAATACAGCCTCGTTAAATGAGTGGTTGTCAGAGTGTAATAGAGCCATGCAATTTATTTCTTCAAGCAATACACCGTATCATAAAGATGCCGTTGTTAGAATGCAATCTCATGACTTTTCGTGTCAAAAATATATAGAAGCGCTGGAGCAAAAATACAATGAATTTAGGGCGGCATATCATACTGAAACAACGATAAAATTATAAGGAGCTGAAAAAATGAACAAAAATGATTTAGAAAATTTAGTGGAAGACTATGGTTATTTTGATGCGTTTCCCGGTGGTGCACCCGCGGGGCGTGCGTCACAGGCGGTGGAATATATGGCCGTCCTGCCCAAGCGGGGTAAAAAACAGGCCCTGATTGACGGGGCGGCACGTATTGGGGTTTTATTACAAACCGCACGCAAACGATTCCCGGACGGCAAAACACACGAATGTTTGACATTTCCAACGGCATATCAGCAGAAATTCAAACAACAAATTCGTGATGTTGTAAAAGCACGTGAAAAATAACCCCACCGCCCATCTGGGCGGTGTTTTTTTGGGGGGGGGAGAAAGAAAATGTTGTAGCGCGACTTGACAAATATAAATGTTGTGTTATATATGTGTGATACGGAGAGTGAGCCGTATCATGAACAGCATAACCAAGAGGTGCTATCATGACAAACGTAAAAACAAACCTTCCTCAAACATCCCTAGTCAGTAAGACGGCAAATATCATTTCTGAAACACGTCGTCCAGATGGTTCTTTGGCCACGCAGATATTAACAATCGGATTCGACAAATATTTAATTCAATATGATTCCCAGGGTCAGGTTGTGTTCAAAGAAAAAATGGGCGAGTTATTCTTTAATGAAAAAGACATAACTTATAATAATGGTTGCGTTGCATCAATTACACGTCGTGATTATAGGGGCAACAGGGCCATTTCTCAATACGATGAAAATGGTCATATTATTGCGACTATAAATGCTAATAAAAACGATATTGTAAACTTTGCGCCATCAGGATATGTCCGGTCTGTTATTAAACATTTGTCAGAATACGGTGATTTTGGCAAAACAACTGAAATCGAAGAAATCACATTTAATGATTTCGGACATATAGTATCTTCTGCACACAAGGTGAAAATGACAGATTTGTTTGGCCCAGGACGTGATAAATGGATGACAACAGACACCAAGCAATATTATCCAAATGGGCAAATGGCCAGTCATATCACGTATAAGCAAAAAACAAAACGTACAGGCAGATGGACATCTGAAAATCAAGAAGACGAAGCGGCATCGTATATTTCATCAATCACTCAATATAGTGAAAAAGGCAAGTTGCAGGTGTCTGCACAACTGGGCGAATATGATGAAATAAACTTTAACGGCGATAAAGTTGCGTGTATAACCAGACGTGTAAAGAAAGGTGACAGCCTGGAAACAATGTCCCAAACAACATATTATCCATCTGGAAATTTGTGCACAATAACAACATACCAAGATGGCAGGGTTGTGTCTTCTGTGACTTATGATGAACAGGGCAAGCCACAAAGTAGTGCCCAGCAAGGAACAGAAAATTATCAGGATATATATCAGAACGCACAGCAGACACGCCAAAACACACAGAACATTAAGTCTTTTGCCAAGATTGGCATGACGCCACAGCAGGCGGCCAGCATTTTGGGTGTGTCCTTAAGTGCAACCGAACAGGAAGTAAAAGTGGCATATCGTAAACTGTGTAAAATCTGGCATCCGGACAGAAACCAAGGAAATGAAGAGGTGGCTAAGCGCAAAATGCAACAAATCAATGAAGCGTACAGCGTTATGTCACAATACATCAGGAACCGCGGTGGTCAATCTCGTCCTGAACAGCCACAACAACCGCGACCTGAACACATTAACCGAATGCAGCAGGCATGGAATAAACTACAACAGGCTATTCGTGATTATGACTATGCCGTAGATAGGTTAAAAGCCGCCACGGCAGAAAAAGAAAGAATCAGAAGCGAATATGTCAGAACAGCAGCAAATGATCAAAAGAAACGAAAATTGGAACAGCAATTAAGAAAGGCTGAGATTGCTTGGTCAGCGTGTGTTAACAACAAAATCCGGGCACAGGCATATAAAGATAAATGTGAACGTGAATATAATATGTTGCGCATGCAAAAATATACGAAAATGTATCAACAAAAATGTTGTGAATATCAACGTGCTGCATAATTTGACTGAATGTGTAAAAACTCGTCATTTTGGCGAGTTTTTTATATAAAAAAGTTCGTAAATGTGTGAAACGGTGGTGCTTTTGACGTACGATTTACGAACCGATGAAAGTATTGGAAAACAAAGAAAACCACCAAAAGGTCGGTTGTTATTTGGGCAGCCCCAACATCGCTCCTCGATACGCAATAAATAAAATCAAAAAAATCTCCCTTGGTCGATTTTTTAAGATTTTTCTAATTGTGTATTCTCGTATTCGCCATGCGCAACTGGGGTTGCTCTGGCGTATCCGGTTGTGGCGTTATAGCAAAATAAAAAAATCGGGAAAACCCCGATTTGTTTATTTTGGCAGCCCCAGCTGGACGGCTTTCGAACTTTACTGCTGCGCGACTATGACGAAATAGTCAGAAATATCAACGAACTTTCAGAATGGGTTGAAAATAACAAGTGATAATTTTAGCTTGATTTATACTGTCAGCAGAAAAATATATCCCACAGTAAGCAAACTTGGCCAAATGGCGTACCAAATAGCTTTGCATTGTTTTTGTCTGCTGACTTCAATTATTGACCTGTATATAAAAAACACGTCTAAGCACCCCAATAGTATCAGGCTTGTAAAAAAAGCGACCGCAGATGAGCGAATAAATCCGAAAGCCTCGGCTCCCCAATGGCATCCGCCCATTTCTGCGCAATTATAAAAACAAATATCAATAATTGTGTCTGCTATCATATACAGCAAAAACAGGTTCCATATCAAGAATAAGACAAATATTGTATAAAATGCAAACTTTTTTATCATATTATCATCTAATATTTTACGTGCAGTATAACATCTTTTTTGTTTTGCTCAAACCATTTTATAAAATCACTTATTTCTGTTCGTAAGTCAATACAGCCGGCAGAGCCGAAAGCAACGCCGCCATGTATAGAAAATTTGTCTCTCCCGAATGTGTTAGTTTCTTTTGCAGGTTCTAACCATACTCTGTGGTCTCCCCAGGAAGCATAACCGCCTGGCCATCCTGTTATTTTCCCTTTTGTAGAATATTTATCTCTATGTTGGGCATTTATTTGTCGTATCACATATATTCCTTCTGGCAAAGGCCCTTTATCTTTCTCTTTTTGCATATCTTTGCCCTGATAACTTGGCATACCAGACATTGCGCCCCAATATCCTGTTCTTTTATCATTCGTATTTACCGTCAGGGCTACCCCATCAAATACTGCAACTTGATTTTTGTTTGTATTGACCGGATATTCAAATTTTGCGCCATGTGATTCAAACTTCGTATTCAACACGCGTTCTGTTTCGTCACCCGATGATATGCGCCCGGTTATTGGTAAATTGTTATCGCGTTGAAAATCCTTAATCGCTGTAATCAGTTCTGTGTTTGCGTATTTGTGAAATTGCCCGTCAGGCTCGCTACGCTCATTGGGCTTATAGTAATTCATTTTATACAGGTTCTTTTTCAGTTTTATAACATCGTCTTCATTTGTTGCGTTATTGGCCGATACTGTGCCACTCAGGCTAAAATCTTTTTCTTTGGTTTTGTCTTCTTTTTTATCCTTATTTTCTGGTTTTTGTCCGTTATAGTGATATGGGCAAATACGCTCGTATGGTGCAACTTCGGTACCATCGGCACGTGTGTATCCGGATACTTGAATAATTCCGTCGCATTGTTCGGTGGAATCACGACCATTATTTGCACCTTGTTGTCCTTTCAGTTTTGCGTATATGTTGGCCAGTGTGCCTGTGGCCTGAACCCAATCTTTGGTTCGCATAGATGTGTATTCTTTTAATGACATATTTAATCCTTTGGTAAAAAAACACCCGCATATGCGGGCAATAAAAAAGACGACCAAATGTCGTCTGCTGAATGTGTGTATTATACCATAATATACGAATTTTTTCAATAAAAAATCCGCCCAAATGGACGGAAAATCAGATTTGGCAGCCCCAACATCGCCCCTTGACAACCAATAACCAAACCTAGACGCAAAAACTCTATTAACCATATCCGTTTTTGCAGGTTTGCTAATTGTTTGTCTGCGTATTGGTCATGCGCGCCACCTGTCACGTAAACTTTGTTTACGTGTGGCACATAAATGTGCCTGGGCGCTCTGACCGATCCGGTTGTGGCGTTTTAGCAAAATAAAAAAATCGGGTAAAACCCGATTTGTTTATTTTGGCAGCCCCAACCGGATTCGAACCGGTGTTCTCGCCTTGAAAGGGCGGTGTCCTAGGCCTCTAGACGATGGGGCCAAAACTGCCATGTTCATAACTGAACGCCGGCAAATTATACATGTTGTTTGCCGGCTTGTCAAGTGATTATCAATGATTTTATTCCGATGTGGTTTCGGAATCTGCCACAGGGGCAGCGGTGTCTTCGATTTGGGTAAAGATAATTTCTTTGCCGTCAGATGCAATCAATGTTAATTTGCCGTCGCCCAATTCATATGTTTCAACCGTTGGCATGAACTCAAAGTATTCACGTTCGGTTTCCATGGCCTCAGCATCGCCCATCATCATTGTGGATGCAAAGCCTTCGAATTTAATGTTGTTGCCGTCCGCAGTATAACCGCCGTTATAGCGATTTACAACGCCGCCAAATACGCGCATTTCAACCGGGTCAAATGACAATGTAATGTCAACGCCAGGCTGGGCGGATATAAAGTTTGCGCCCTTTAACAATTCGGGGTTCTGGGTGTCGTCCGCGCCACAGGCCGCCAATGCCAGGGCACATGCGCCAATTGCGAATAATTTGAATTTCATGTGTTTTCTCCTTTGGTATTTATATCATGGTTCGATTATAGAACATTATTTTCAATAATAAACAAGAAAATACACCGCGTATTATGCAAGGCTTGACAATAATTGTGTTTGTGTTAACTTTGTCTTTGTGACAGATAAAGATGATGTGATTTTAATTTCGAATGCTGATAACAGGGCAAAGCCAAGTTTTGCCCAGCGTTTTCGTGAACGCTTGGTATATCCGTTCCAGAAACGGCGTTTTTATGCCCAATGGGAAAACGCACCAATGGATATGCGGTTTCGTCTGACTAATAAATGTAATGAAAACTGTGCGCGTTGTTTCGAGTGTTCGGGCCCAGATAAACCGTTAAACATCGTTCCTGTGGATGATATTTCGTTTTATGTTAATCGGTCGGGGGCGAATTTTACAGGCATTTATATGACGGGTGGGGAATGGTCGCTGATATACGATATTCGGCCACACTATATGCGTGAAATATTTGATAAACTGGATTTATCCAGGTCAGATGAATACACCATTCAGACCAATGCACGATGGGTGCGCGGGGTGCATCGGGATGAAATACTGGGGGATATAAAATATATTCAGTCGAAATTGCGGGGGCAAAATCGCGGGCTGAAATTAGATATGTCGGTGGATCGGTATCGCAGTGCGCAAAGTATCGACTGTGTGCGCGATGTTGTTGCTGCGGTTGCGTCGGATGGGGATTTTGATAATACTAAAATTCGGTTAATGTCGTGCGCGTTGGATGCCAAAATGGCAAATGAACGGGTTTTAATTCCTGAATTCTTTGCGGCACGTGGGATAGAGTTAAAGTTTGAAAACCGTTCGTGGTTTAATCCATATTTCCAGGTGTGCTATGCCAACAATACACGCATTGTTATTCACGAAGAAGGGCCAACTATGCGTATCGGGCGTGCCCGGCAAAATGGTATTGGGTATAAAATTTATTATCCGCAATTACAGTGTGGCGGTCTGCAACGTGAAAATACATTGATGGAACTGTCGCTGCGCGAAGATGGTATGATAAAATGGCATAATTGGTACGATTGGGATATAATGACCCCATACCGTGATGCCAATGGTGGGTATAAGTCCATGGGGCAAATTCGGGCGGAACTGGTGGATATGGTATGGCCGCGTTTGCTGCGTCATAATATAAAAAATACAGTACTGAATCTGTTGCCAATATATGGCGATATTCGTCAGATTTATATCAATAATCAAATCCAAAAAACATACGAAGAAAACAGAAAACAATTTGTACACATCGCCACGCCGATTAAGGAATTGTAATACCTGTCGCGGGGCAGGGGACAAAAACGCACCATTTGGTGCTTTTTTTTGCGGTTTGCGTGTGATGGGGGTGATTGTCCGTGACCTACTGATTACAAACCGCCCAAACGAGTGTTGAATAACGTTTGTCAACGTTGAATTTTGCTTAGTATTCTGGGCTTTACAGCGGATTTTAAATTTATTATACTTAAATAAAAATCGGTAGCAAAAACTAAAATTTCATACCTGCGTGGCGAAGATCCGTCGGCCGAACGTCGTGATGTGCTGCGTGACATGACCCCGCGCCGCCCCATGATAATGAAACGGTCGCAACCACGTCGCCAACATTTAGCTTCGCAGGTTTTATGCCCATGTCTGTCCCCTTGATTTTATCTTATAATCGTGTGCTTGAACCACTGTTCTTGGAAAGCGGTTTTTTGTTCAATATATTCGTTTGTTGGATTTTGTCCGTCTGGCACAACAATCAGTTTATCGTCGTTGTCATTTGTGCGATGAATAATCGCAACGCATTTTCCAGAAAATGTTGCCAATGGTGTATCGATGCCCAATACATATGCGTCTAATTCTTCGCCATCGCCCGATATGGTGTTTGGGATAAATCCATAATTCACTTCGTATGTAAAGCCGTGTTTTGGATGTTTGCTGCCCAGTGGTCTGTCCATTTGTACATTGACGATTTTACCCAGAAAATCACGTGCATTTACGATGTTGGAATTTGTGGACATTTTATATCCTTATGGTTGGGATTATAGAATCAGTATAGATTACAATATTTATGTTGTCAAAGTTTATGTATGCTGATTTTTTGCAGCATACAATCCTTTTTGACATCTGTTGAATTTGGGTGAGCATTGAATTGCGGGATAACAAAAGATTCTTATCGGTTGCGCAATATTTTCTGCTTGTGTAATTCTGCGCGTATACGAGATTTTGGACCACACATACGAAATCCAATTACGTGTCCACGACGATATGCACTGGGGACCAGTATCAGACCTGCCATCCCACCCACAATTACTGGCGGATTTAATCGTGTCGGAAAGTTTGCACAAGTCCCAGAAAAAATTTATGTGTCTAACTATTAATATTGGATAAAAATCGTATAAAATTCTTGACTTGTTCTAAATCTGTACTAAACTTAATGGCGAGAGATACCCGGATGGGTGTTTTATTTGTGGCCGGACGGCTGCAGCGGGCTGTATTTGATCATAGATATGGTTGAATATGATATTAATAACAGGCAGAACAAAGGTAAAAAAAGATGTCTGATAATAAAAACAGCGTTACGGTACGCTTTATGAAACCGGTTGTAAAACAAACAATTCCAGAAACTAATATTTCAAGAATCGTAGGGTTTATTGACCCGTTATCTTTTATTCGCTTATATAGAGCTGGTGGAATGGAAGCCAATCCTCGTGTGCCAAAGGAATCGCAAATTACAAAAGCGATTATAGACACAATAGAAAATCAACCAGACTTATTCCCCTTTAAAACCAAAGGCGTATTGTTTGGGGCAACGAAATGTATAGAGTTAGAACGCGAAAGGTATGAAGTATCGTTCGACGGTGAAAAAGATCGTCTAGGCGTATTGGATGGTGGGCACAACACCTTTGCTATTATTAAATATTTATGTGGTTTGCTTGATGATGTTGATGTGCGATTTAAGAAGAAAGATGACATGCAAGATTTTTTTGATGCACATTATCATGATCTGGTGAATAAGTTGCAACAGTTGAAATCAGAAGATGATATATCTGTAAAGTTTGGCATTCCTGTAGAAATTATAATGCCTACAAACTCAGAAGACAAACAAACACTACAAGATTTCTTTGATAACTTGGTTGATATATGTCAGGCGCGTAATAAAAATCAATCATTGAAAGAGGAAGCTTTAGATAACAAGGAAGGCATTTATGATTTTATCAAAGATGAAGTTTTGCCCCATGAAGTCTCAAAACGTATCATTTGGAAGACGAACGAAGAAGGCGATATCCCGTCTACGGATATAATTGCGTTTGCGTGGGCTTTTTTACAAGATTTTGAAAAACCGATGTCGTTAACGCAAATTTATTCGTCTAAGGGTGCGTGCGTAAAGGGGTTTGGAAACCTAGTAAAAAAACGCGATGAAAACGGCCGTTATATTTATGTTGAACAGACACCAGATGCTAAATTAAAAATTACTGATAAGCAACTGCTGTCGGCGCTGAGTTTGATGCGAGTGTTTCCTCGTATATACGATAATGTTTACAAAAAGTTCCCAGAAGCATATAACGCATCTGGTGGATCGTTTGGACGTATAAACGGAGTTAAACGAATAGCTGCCGGTAAAAATCGTAGTTATTTAACCAAGTTTTATAATGAGCCTTGTGATTATTCGTATCCAGATGGTTTTATCGTTCCTTTAATTTGTGGCGCAATTGCCGCTTTAATAACACGTGATGATAACGGTATGTATGCGTGGAAAGTAGACCCGGTTCAGTTTTTTGACGATCATTTAAATGATTTGTTGAAAGTTTATAAGGGGTTAATAGATATGGCGAAATGGAATCCTCAGAATGTTGGAAAAAATTCGTCTACCTATTCAACCATACAGGCTATTGTACCCGCATATCTTTAACAATAACCGCCCCCATGTGGGCGGTTCTTTTATCCATACAATCCTTTTTGACATCTGTTGAATTCGGTTTATACTGATTCCCGGAATGGTGGGATGGGGTTGGAATTGTGCGCCCCGAATAAAATAAAAACCATCCGCCCCACACGACTTCGCCACCCGACACAAACCCCAACAGTGCAAAGAAACTAAACAAAAAACGCACCGTTTGGTGCGTTTTAAAACTGGTGCCGGTTGTCGGACTTGAACCAACGACCTACTGATTACAAATCAGCCGCTCTACCAGCTGAGCTAAACCGGCAATGCCATGCAATTATACATATCTGGGCGCGCAACGCAAGCAAAAAAATCACAAATGGGTGAAAAATATTAGCGCTGGGGTTGGGAGATGTGTCGTGCAATCTGTTATGCGTGTCGATAAGAATGTTTGCCTATGGCATAAGAGTCGGATTTTATGCATAATTTATGGCATGTGTTTAACAATAACAAGGGGCGCTTTTATGATAACCCACCAGGATATTTGGAGTGCGATTGATGCAGTGGCGGTTAGTCATAAAATTACACCATCGCGTATGGCAATTAATTGTGGGCTGGATGCGACCACATTTAATAAAAGCAAGCGTCTGGATTCGTATGGGAAACTGCGTTGGCCGTCATCTGAAACAATTGCCAAGATTCTTAATCGGCATAATATTACCATGACGGAATTTGGGTGTATGTGTGATAAGTGCGCCACAGAGCGTATCAAACGCGAGCAACAGCAGGGTGGAGAAAGTATGTGAACACAAGTGCTGGATATTTTGTCCTTGCCTTTGGGTTTATTTAGGGCAGAATAGGGGGTATGAAAAACGTAAAATTACCAGAATTGTTGGCACCGGCGGGGACGTTGGACGCCTTTAAAACCGCCATTTTATATGGTGCGGATGCGATTTATGCGGGATTGCCCGGGTTTTCAATGCGCGCGCGTGCAAAGATTGATGTCGAAGGGGTGCGCCAGGGTATTGAGTTGGCGCATGCGGCGGGGAAAAAAGTCTATTTGGCATTTAACCTGTTCGCGCATGATTATGAGTATGCAAATATGCCACGAGTGGCAGAGATTATTCGGCATCTAAATCCGGATGCGTTAATTGTATCTGATCCGGGGATTGTTATGTGGGTGCGGGAAAATTTCCCCAATATGCCGATACACATTTCAACCCAGGCAAATATTTGTTCGGCAAAAACGGTGAAATTCTGGCAAAATGCGGGGGCGAAGTTGTGCGTCCTGGCGCGCGAGGTGTCGCACAATGAATTTAAAAACATCCGTGCAGAATGTCCAGATGTCGGTCTGGAAATATTTGTCCATGGGGCGATGTGCATGTCGTATTCGGGGCGGTGTTTGCTGTCGAACTTTATAACAGGGCGACCGGCAAACCGTGGTGCGTGTGCGCAACTGTGTCGGTGGAAGTATGATGTAATCTTGCGTGAGCGCGAATCTGGCGTTGAAATGCCAATCGAAGAAGACGCGCGTGGTGCGTATATCATGAATTCCAAAGATTTGTGCCTGATGCCGCGGTTGGCAGATGTTGTGGCGGCAGGGCCAGATTCATTAAAAATCGAAGGACGCAATCGGTCGGAATACTATGTGGGGTCGGTTGTTCATGCGTATCGTTGCGCGTTGGATGCGTATGCGGCCAATCCAGATAATTTTGATCCTGCGCCGTTTATGGACAGTTTGAACCGGTTGGAAACACGCGGGTATACAACGGCATTCTTTGACGGGCCGGTTGGGGCGGATGCGCATAACTATGAAACAACACGCAGTACGTCGAACTGGCACGCGGCGGGTGTGATTGTGGCGACGGATGATGAAAATATAACGTTTGAGTTACGTAATGAAACGCGCGTGGGCGATGAAATCACATTTATTTTACCAGGGACGATGGATTCTGTGACGGTTAAATTGACCGAATTAATCAACGCCAAGAATGGTGAACGTGTGGAAAAGTTGGCGGCCGGTATGGGCAATTCGATTTTGATTCCGCGGACGTGGTTGGGGGATGCGCATGCGGATAAATTTGTACCATATGTTTTGGCGTACAAGGCCAAGTATCGTAAATAAAAAGACCGCCGTTTGGCGGTTTTGTTATTGTTGCCCCGCATAACTGCATGGGCTGTCCAATTCGAACGAACCAATATCGTCCCAGTATGTGCCCGCAGGCATAATGCATGCGGTTATTTTTATTGCGCCGATTCCAGTTGTAGTGCCATATGCGGGTGTTTTTTTATCGTCGCTATAATGACCCGAAATTTCGGGGCATCGTACGCATTTGTCGGAATCCATATAATATCCAATGTCGCAACCGCATGCAGACCAGGTATTCAGGTCGGGGGTGGTCGAATTGGCGATTGTGCATTTTGTGCATGTGTTATAGTATTTATAATATCCCGCCTTGCATGCGGTAAAGGTTTTTAGAGGGGGGCTTTTGGTGGCGTCGTATTCAAAATATCCGACGTCGTTTAAACCATAATATATGGCGTCTGGCAGATAGCATTGGTCGGCATTGGTGGCGCCGATGTTGCTGGTTTTGTATGCGATTTTGTCGCGCGCCGCGTTGGTGTATAACGTGTTGTTGTCAATGGTTGCGGCGGGACATTTTTCGCATGTTTTTGTGCCATAATATCCGGTATTGCACTTTAATCCCGCTGTATTTGAACAGGTGTCGTAAGTGGTGTAATCTGTGGGGCATTTTATGCATTCGTATTCTTTGGATTGTTCTGTTTCGAAATATGGGAAATATCCATCATTGCATTCTACGCTAAAGCCCGTTGCGTCGGTTATGCCGATGCACATTATTATGCCGATAATGGTGGCTGTGATTTTCATGTGTCGTCCCCCCGTGGTTGGTTGTTAAACAAAACCACCAAAAAACTGTATGGTGGTCGGGGTGTTAGAAAAATCATGAAAAAGAGTGATCCCGTCGGCCTTTGGGGCGAAACGCCCCTGTGGTATAACCGACGGCACCCCGACAATACGACGGGAAAGACACAAACAATTTTGTGTTTGCGTGTATATGGATTACAGTATTTGTTATCATACCGCTTTTTCATAGGCTTTTCTAAGGCCCCGAATACACATCCCTGTATATTCATAAGTAAGTATAATTTATAAAAAGCCCCAGTGCAATTACTTTGCTAAATAAATGTTTAGCAAAGTAAATACGGAATAAAAAATCCCCCAAACGGGGGATTTTTATTCGGAATAGTGGCAGTTTTCGCCATATTCCCAATTGCCGGTGTCATCGGATTCCGAATAGCCCGCCGGGATAAAGCAATCGGTGATGGCGGCTGGGGTGTTGGTGGCTTGATCAAATGTTGTATGGGCAACAAATCCGCCCGATGTTGGGCACAGTTCTGCGCCTGCACCAATCCAATAGGTGGCGGTGCTTCTGTTTGAACCATCAAAAATTATATTTACTGCATCGGCGATGGTATATGTCCCGCCCGGGCAATAATATCCATTTGGGCATGGAAAACATGGTTGTAGCCAAGAACCATATGTACTTGTGTTAAGCGCGGCAAAAGTTCCGGGTTGGCATGTGATTGCTGCGGATGATACATAACATGATGAACTGCTGCCCATATTCCCGGGACATATAGCGCAAGAAGCGGTCCCAGCCCTGCCAAATGTATTGTAATATGCCCCTTCGGTATATACACCGTTGGTTGGCAGTGTTACGGTGCATGGCAGGCATGCATCCACCGATGTTGCGCCGGTTGTGCTGTTATATGTGCCCGCGGGACATGGATACATGCCGAACATGCCAACCGTTTCGAAAAATTGTGAAACACCGGGGCAATAATATCCCTTGGGACAGGTGTCGCATTTGGCGTCGGTGGTAGAGTTTGATTTGTAAAAATACGTTCCGGCGGCACAGGTTGTGACGCTGGTGGCGGCGACACAGGTGTTGCCACTTTTTACATATCCATCGTCACAGGTAAAGTATAAGGTTGTGCCACAATCGCATCCGGACGAGCATGAATAACAGTCGCTTTTGCTGTCTGAACCGGTGGGTGAAGTTCCCGTGTCGCAAATATAATAACAGTCATGTGCATTGTCGGGACATGTGGCGGTTTTTTGCATGGTTGAATATCCGCAACTTTTCCGTCCCTGAAAGGTATCGCCACCAACGGTGTATGTTACGCCGGGACAGTAATAGCCCGCATCACATTCATCGCAACTTTCGCTGCCATCATAATAGTATTTGCCGGCGGGGCATGTGCCGGTTGTTGGCTCGGTTTCGTCGGCTGTCCAATTGGCATAGTATGTTTTGTTGCCGGTTGTGCTGGTTGAAATGCTTGTTGCCTTGGTTGAACCGGTGGATGTTGTGTACCAACCATCAAATGTATAGCCCGAACAAGATGCCGGGGTTGGCAATGTGACTGGCAGGCTGGATGCCGTATATGTTGTCGGGGTCAGGCCGGATACCGAACATGACGATGGTGCGCCAGACTGTTTGGAATATGTGATGGTGTACGATGTTTCAACAGCCTGGCATGCAGTAGAAGTTGTTGTCGTAGAACCGCCCGCCAGACCTGTTGTTGTATAGCCAGAATTACATGTACACGATGTTGCCGTTGCTGATGATGCAGATGAATTGCTGGGGCAAGTTTTACATGTGCCACTGGACAGAAATTGAGTTGTACTGGTACACGATGTGTATGTCTTTGTGCCATCGTCGGTATCGTAAGTAAAAGCACCCGTACTATCTGTGCCATATGCTGTGCCACCGGCTGGTATGCTGCATGCGGCACTGGATGTTGCGCCCGTGGATGATGTTGTGGTGTAAAATGGTGATTGATAGGCGTTTGTTGTGTACAGCAGGTTTCCTTCGTCATCTTCTGCCTGGGGACAACGAGTACATCCATAATAATTACTGGACGTGCCTATTATTAGGTTTCTGTAATAGCCCTTGGCACAGGTAAGTGTTGAACCCGAGCATGTCGCATAAGAACCAGATGATGGACATGGTGCGCATATGTTGTTATATTTATAATAGCCAGAGTTACAGGTGAATGTTGAACTATTGCCACCCGGACATGTTGCATTGTCGGGACATTTGGTACAGCCAGATGTTCCAGACGAGTTCGCCGTACCGTAATAACCACTGGCACATTTATATGTTGGGGCCCCCAAGGAACACGAACATTGAAATTTTGTAGTGCCATTACAGAAATAGCCCGGTTCATTTACGGTGGTTGCCACATAGCCGCCAAGTGTAGTGGTTGTCGTTACGCAAGTGTTGCAGAAATCATCGTTGCAATAATAATCATCAGGGGTCGCGTTTGGGCAACCGCTTAGTCCCGCATTCGCACCCGTTAATGGATAGCAAACGGTTGATGCGCCCCATGCCGTTGTGCCAAGGCAAATTGCCAATGTGGTGAATAGTATGGAAAGTTTTTTCATCTCTTTTAACCCTCGTGTTTTTTTTGTTGTAAAACATGGCCACCAAATGTGGTGGTTGGGTCATCAGAAAAATTATGAAAAAGAACATCAACGACGGTGTATAAAATCAACCGTGTGATTTTTTATAATCAACAACATTCCCCCGATAAGCACGTCGGGGCAAAATACAAACGTTCGCATGCGCGTAACGATTGCGTGTGTGGATTCCAGTACTTGTTATCATACCGCTTTTTCATAGGCTTTTCTAAGGCCCTGAATGCATGTCCCCATGCACTCGGTATTCAGTATAATTTATAAAATGGATAAAAACAAGGGTAAAAATTACCCTTGTTATCTTTTATTTGTTTTCCAGGATTGCAATGCCGGGCAGGGTGCGACCTTCGATAAATTCCAGGAATGCGCCACCGCCGGTGGATACATATGTTATATCGCCTTTTACCCCACATGCGGACAGGGCTGCGACCGTGTCTCCACCGCCGACGATACTGGTTAATTTGCCGGCGCGGGTTTGTTCGGCAATCGCGCGCGCCAATGCAAATGATCCGTATGACCATGTTGGTGACCATTCCGCCATGCCAACTGTGCCGTTCCAGATTACTGTTTTCGCGTTGCGAATGGCCGCAACGTCGCGTTCGGTGGTCTGGATGCCGGCATCAATAATTACGTCGTCATCTTCGATTTGTGTAAAGTCTTTGTTGGTGCGGGCGGCGTCGCGTTCAAATGTTTTTGCGACCCCCTTGTCCAATGGTAATAATACATCGCAGTTGTTCTGTTTGGCGTATTCCAAAATTTCCAGGGCGGTGTCACGCTGGTCCGCTTCGTACAGGGAATTACCAACACGGCCGCCGGTTGCATAGTTGAACGTTGTGCCCAATGCACCGCCGATAATTAAGGTGTCGGACAGTTTGGCCAGGGCCTTTAATACGCCGATTTTGGTGGAAACCTTGCTGCCGGCGACAATGGATAATAATGGGCGTGATGGGTTTTCCATAACTGCGGTCAGGTGTTCAATTTCAGATGCCAACAATTTCCCCGCATATGACGGCAGGATTTCTGCCACACCAACAGTACTGGCGTGGGCGCGGTGTGATACCGCAAATGCATCGTTTACAAATATATCAAATCCCCGTGCCAGGTCGGCGGAAAACGCAGGGTCGTTGGATTCTTCGCCTGCATAAAAGCGCACATTTTCCAGTAATACCACGTCGCCGTCGTGCATTTCGGTCATAAATGATTTATCCAGACAATCAGGGATTAATTTAATTCCCATATAATCTGCGATTGGTTGCAGGGTGTATTCCATATTACGCGCACCCCGTGGGCGACCGCGGTGGGCAACAATCGCGATGCGCGCGCCCAACGCACGCAGGGCGTTGATGGTTGGCATACTTTCGTCAATTCTGAACGGTTCGGTAATTGTGCCGTCTACGATTTGTACGTTAAAGTCGTCGCGCAGTAATACATATTTACCGCGTAAATCCAGATTTTCAATTGTGCGAAGTTTCATTCTTTATCCTTTCCTTAATCGGGCCAAAACTTTTTCGATAATGTTCATTTATACCATATTGGTCAATCGCCTGCAAATGTGATTTCGTGGGGTATCCTGCGTTTTTGTCCCAGCCGTATTGGGGAAAACGCGTGGATAGGTCGTGCATTGTGCGGTCACGTGTTTCCTTGGCAATAATGGATGCGGCGGCGATTGATAATGATTTTGCGTCGCCACGGACGACGGCTGTGCCGACTAAATCGCGCGGCAATCTGTTCCCGTCGATTAAACAGTGGTCGGGCTTTGAATTTAATTTATCAATTGCACGCTTCATGGCGGTCATAGATGCCCACAGTATATTTAATTCGTCGATTTCAGCCGGACTGCATTCGGCAACCGCCCAGATTGTGTTCTGGGTTATCCAGTCGTATGCACGGGCGCGCATGGATGCGGTCATCTGTTTTGAATCGCGGATTATAACGGGAATTTCAATGTCATAGCGTGGGAAAATTACCGCCGCCGCCACAACCGGCCCACACAGGGGGCCACGGCCCGCTTCGTCCACGCCGGCAACCAATTTTGCACCACATGCGATTTCTAATGAAAAGTCAGGTGTTTGTATACTCATGCCTGGAACAATAGCAAGAAACGCGCAGAAAATAAAATACTTTTTTGTTGACAAAAATAGCGTTTTGGAATATTGTCGTAGGCAATATAAAAAGCAGATTGATAACAATCAAAAACAAAGGTAAATATAATGACGCCAAAGCAAGAACTGATTAAATCAACAGAAGAATTGATAAAAAAATCGCAGGACAGTGAACGTGTGTCCCGGGTGGTTGGATATGGTGGTGTTGCAATTGGTGGTGCATGTATGTTGGCTGCAATTGCGATGGCAATTCGGGAAAATTATGATTGGACAGTAATTAATGGTTTGGTTGGGGCGTTGAACCTGTATCTGGGGGGCGCAAATATTCAGCGTGCCAAGACGTGCCGTGGTAATATTCAAAAACTGATTAAGTCAAAGCAGGAATTGGAAAAAATTAAATGGTAGATTCTTATTCCAAGCGTATATCAGATATTATATATGATACGAAAAATTACGAGATTGAGGTACTGTTTTATTTAACCCAGCATTGTAATTTGGGGTGTCGTGGGTGTTATATGCGTTCGTCGCCAAATGCACCCCGGAACGTGTTGCCGTATGATGATTTGGATTTTTATTTGAATCAATTTGATAATGTTCCAAATTTTACAAATATGGTTACTTTTTCGGGCGGGGAAATTTTTACCGCGCCAATAAACTATGTGCGGACGTGTGCGAATATGGTTCTGGACCGTGGGTGGGGATTGCAGTTAAAGACAAATGGTGCATGGGTTATGGATACACAAAAATGCGCCGATGTTATGAATATGTTGCAAAATTTGCAACCTGGGCGCGGAATGGTGGCCGACGAAAAACAAATCCATGATTTCTTGCGCCGATATCCAAAATGGCTGTTGCGGGTTTGTGGTCGGTGGTTGTTGATGCGGAAAATGCCCACCACGTCAATGTTAAGTATGGCGGTGTCTGTGGATGATAAATTGCACCCCGTCCAATCGGCGGATTGGTTTGTGAAAATTGCTGATCTGATTACAAACGACAAGAAATTGCGCAACAGGGTGAATTTAAAGACGTTCACAGTTGCAGATTCTGTGCCATTACTGGAATCACGTGTATTGAATAATCCAGATTTGAATGTGCAAAATTTTCAAAAAATGCCGGGTAAATGGGCCGCAAAATACAAGATAAATGGTGCGACGGTCGAATCGTATGTGGGGGATTTCGTGGATGTTGGTAATGTGCCAATGGAAAAAAAGTTGACCGAAATTGTTGTGCCACCATTGGGCGGGTCGCGTGGGCGTGTTGTTTATTGCTTTTACCCCGATGGTACGGTTGGGTTTGATTGTAATTATCTGGAATCGGTTGGACGCGTTCCGTTCAAGACAGATACAGGAACATATAAATCATTTGCGCAAATTCAACATGATATACATGAAAAATTGGTTTCTGATTATGCACGTGTAATTCAAAAATAAAACCCGCAGTTGCGGGTTTTATTTTTTTTTGGTTTAGAACGGTATGTCGTCACCAATGTCAGCCACAGAAATTTCTTCGCGTGGGGCAGATGCCGGGGTGGCGGATGCCGCATATTCAGAACCCGCGCCGTCCATAGATTTTGCACCGCTTAAAATAACCATCTGGCCGCCAAATGGGTTCAAGACAACTTCGGTTGTATAAACGTCTGCGCCGGATTGGTTTTGCCATTTGCGTGTGCGCAGAGAGCCTTCAAGATACAGTTTTGTGCCTTTCTGCAACATGCGTTCGGCAACCTCGACCAAATTGGGGTTAAAGATTACAACGCGATGCCATTCGGTTTGTTCTTTTTGTTCGCCGGTTGCGCGGTCGCGCCAACGATCAGATGTCGCCAGGGAAAAACTGACCACCTTTTGACCGCTGCCCATGGTGCGAACCTGGGGTTCTTGGCCGATGTTTCCAACCAGTATGACTTTATTAATGCTTCCTGCCATGTCACTTTCCTTTTAGTTTTTATTCATATGTTTGATTTGAGCAATTATAACCCTAAAAAGCAAGTCTTTTTTATATAGGACAAGAATGTCAAGAATACACACGTAAGCCAAATAAAAACAAGGAGATATAAAATGATTTACGGCTATATACGTGTGTCAACAGACCATCAAACAACAGAAAACCAGCGTTTCGAAATCAAGCGTTTTTGCGAAAAACAAGATCTGGTCATAGATTGCTGGATAGAAGAGACGATTTCATCAACCAAGGATTTGAGCAAGCGAAAATTGGGACGATTGCTGCGCCGGATTCAAAAAGATGACCTGATTATTGCGTCTGAATTGTCGCGATTGGGGCGTAATTTATTGCAAGTAATGAGTATTTTGCATCATTGTATGGATGTTGGGGCAAAAATCTGGACGATTAAGGATAATTACAGGCTGGGGGCTGATATTACGTCCAAAGTGTTGGCGTTTGCGTTCGGGTTGTCTGCGGAAATTGAACGAAATCTGATTTCGCAACGAACCAAAGAAGCGATTGCGCGTGTCAGGGCCGAAGGAAAACGTGTGGGACGGCCGCTGGGCAGTCGCAATACATATAAATTAGAGGGGCGCGAAAGATACATATCGCAAAAATTAGGTGATGGGCGTTCACGGTATGAAATCGCACGACGTCTGCGGGTGCATCGTGATACATTGGCCCGGTTTATCGAAGACCGAGAAATTCAGCCAGAATGTAGTGTCGAACAAAACCAAACGCCGGTCTTAAAACTGTAATTTGGTTTTTGCCAGGACGTAAATTTCATCTGTGCCAAATGGATTATCAACAAATCCAGCGGTCATGAATTTATATGATGCAGATATCTCGACAGATGGGCGGGTTGCCATGTCAATAGTATGGTTTGCGAATGTGTATTCGCCATTAACGCGACGACCAGTTGGTGTGCGCAGGTACATGTTGCCGCCAATGATTGTGTCGGGTGTGCCAATAGTGAATGTCCAATTATTATGTTTTACACCCATGGTAATAGAACCGGTCATAATGTCTGAAAAGCCATTAATCATAGATTCTGTGGATGCGGTTGGGTTCATTGTGCCAATTGTTGTGCGACCAAATAATGTTGTGTTGCCCAATTGGACTTCATTGTTTAACCCAATAAAAGTAATTGTATTTTGTGAATCTGTGGCCAGGAATCCATCACTGCTTAATAATTCGCTGTTTTTAAAGCCAAATTCGATGTTGCCAAAATGCATACGTGTTTCGTTGTTGTCGCGCAGACGTTCAAAACCAATACCGCGATTCTTGATTTCGATATTATCGTTCAGGTTTGTGTTAAATGCGCGACCATAGCTGTCAACAAATGCGAATTTAATATTTTCTGATTTTACATTGTGTGCAATCGTGCCCGACATGCGTGCGGTCTGTAATGGTACGGTTGTGCCATTGGCCAAAGGTACTAGTTCTGCGCCAACTGGGCGGGTTGCGCGTTCCAGGTCCAACATGCCGTGTCCATATACATTATCAACGCCCACTGCGCCAATATCGCGCGCGGTTTCGAACAATAATGCGGTAATTTGATTGGATTTTAGGTATGGAAAGGCTTCGCGAATGACGGAAATTGCGGCGGATACGATTGGGGCTGCAAAACTGGTGCCGTCGATGATTTCGTCTGATGCGGGGGCGTTAATATTACTGCCGGGGGCGGTAATACAATAGTTTTTTGTTATTCCACATTGATTGCTGTAATATGCCAATTCGCCGGTTTCGCTGTCCCAGGCAACAACATTTACAAAGTGACCGTTCAGTTCAGGTACGTGCAGCGGTAATGCCGACATGGCACTGGATTGGCTGTTGCCATCGTTGCCAGCCGCCCAAACAAATATAGCGTCGTTTTTTTTGGTTGCGTCTGTTAATGCGCCAATAAAGTTTCGGTCTGTTAATTGTTCCATGTGATAGCGGGAATAAACCTGGTTGGCAAAGATGTCCATAGACCAACTGAAATTATAAATGTTCGCGCCGTCCGATGTGGCGGTTCGGATTGTATTGCCAATTTTATTAAATGAATCAAAGTCGCGGTGTGAACGCGCAACGGTGTAAATGTTTACGTCTGCATCAGGGGCAATTGTTCCACCCGCCAGGGCCGCGACATTTGCGCCGTGTGATGTGGTGTTGTCTGAATCAAATACCGCAACATATGAATTTTTACCTGTGTATCCACGGGCCAATGAATATGCAACACGAATGTCGTTATATTGACTGGCGTTATTATTGTAGTTCGTTGTATTAAATATAGATGCCAGGTGAACAGAATCTACGTCGCCACCAACCATTGTATAGGTTGGCAGGGTGGGGCGGGATGTGCCGTCAGAACCGCTGTCGGATGAAGACGCGCCAAATAATGCGATTGCACCACCAATCAATGCCGCAGCCCCCGATGCAACGCCGACGGTTGTTGCAAATGAAAAACCGTCGCCAGCCAAATCGGATGCGCATTTGTCTGGGTTATAACGGCGATACATTGCGTTGTCGCAATTGTTGGCCACGGCCGGTGCGCAACACAGTGCGGCCGATAAAAAGGCAACAAATATATTCTTGTACGTCGTCATGTTTTTCCTTTTGTTCCCGTGTGGACAACCCACACACTATTAATATAGTACAAAGCCTTTGTTTGTCAATGCGAAATGCGGTTTTTTTCTTATGCGGGATGATGATGATTTTTTTATATTTTTACTTGATTTTTTGATTGGTTTTGGTTATTATCGGGGCACGCACTTGGTGCGAAGAACACAGCCGTTCTGTTAAATTTGTGTCCAAATCATTGGTTTGGGTTTCCACAGACGGCGAGGATAACAACACAAAAAAGGATAAAAATCATGGCATTGCCAACATTTACAATGAAACAGTTGATGGAAGCGGGTGTTCATTTCGGTCACCACACACGTCGCTGGAATCCATTGATGACACCATATGTTTATGGCGTAAAAGATAAAATTCATATCATTAATTTGAACAAGACTGCGCCTTTGTTGCACCGTTCTCTGGTTGCGTTGGAAGCAATCGCGGCCGCCGGTGGCAAGGTTCTGTTTGTTGCGACCAAGCATCAGGCAAAAGATATTGTGAAAGATGCAGCAGAACGTTGTGGTCAGTACTATGTTAACAACCGCTGGTTGGGTGGTATGTTGACAAACTGGACAACAGTTTCACAGTCAATTCGTCGTCTGAAGAAAATGGAAGCGGATATCGCAAATGCTGAC
Source organism: Alphaproteobacteria bacterium (assembly GCA_015062495.1). Classification (NCBI taxonomy): domain Bacteria; kingdom Pseudomonadati; phylum Pseudomonadota; class Alphaproteobacteria; species Alphaproteobacteria bacterium. The sequence continues at coordinate 50,742 of SUUN01000001.1, forward strand.
AAATTGGGTCTGACCAAGAAAGAAGTCGGCGTTATGACCAAAGAAGTTGAAAAACTGCGCGATATTTTCGGTGGTATCTTGGATATGCACGGCGTTCCACAGGCGATGATTGTTATTGATGTGCCACGTGAAATGAACGCGGTTCGTGAAGCGAAAAACCTGGATATCCCAACAATCGCGATTTGCGATACAAATGCAAATCCAGAAATGGTCGACTATCCAGTCCCAGGTAATGATGACGCGGCACGCGCAACACAGTTGTACTGTGACCTGTTCGTGGATGCGATTTTGTCGGGTATCGAAAAACGTTTGGGCGGGGCGGCCGGTAAAAAGGTCGAATCTGATATGCGTGCAGATGCAGCCGATGAATTAGAAGATGAAATCAAGGAAAAAGAAGCCAAGATTAAGTCAAAAACATCTGAAGCCCGCGCAGAACGTCGTGGTAAATTGGCAGATAAAGCCGATAAATAATACTGGGGTTGTGTTATGGGTAAAAACGATAAAACACAAGAACAGTTAATTAAAACATCCGTCGGAAACCAGTATATGGCAACATATGCTGGGGTTCTGGGGGATGCGAAATACTATGAGTGCAAAGATCCGGTAAACGGTAAAACCGTTGGTTTTGTTGCGACAATTATTCCGGGTAAGTTTGGGCCAATGTGTTTGGACTATATTGCGGCGTCGAAACGTGCGCGCAATATCGTAGACAGTACTGGGTCATGGTGGACACGGATATTGTTTGCAAGACAGAGATAATAAACTTTAAACAAATGGGGGATTCAAAATGGCAGAAATTACAGCAAAATTGATTCAGGAACTGCGCGAAAAAACAGCCGCAGGTATGATGGATTGTAAAAAAGCCCTGGTTGAAAATAATGGTGATATCGAAGCCGCAGCAGATTGGTTGCGTCAAAAAGGTATCGTAAAAGCAGCGTCCAAGGCGGGCCGTGTTGCAGCGTCTGGTTTGGTGACGGTTGTGAAATGTGACGATATGGGCTGTGTCGTTGAATTGAATGCAGAAACAGATTTTGTTGCGAAAAATGAAAAATTCCAGAAGCTGGTTGCCGATGTCGCAAACAAGGCAATGGAATTAAAGGGTGATTTTGATGCAACAATGAGTGCGGTTAAAGATGATATCGCGGCGACTATTTCCACAATTGGTGAAAATATGAATCTGCGTCGTATTGCCAGTGTTCAAGGCGATAAAATCTTTACATATATTCATAACGCATTGGTTCCAGGTATGGGCCAGATTGGTGTTGCGGTTGCAATTAATGGTGATGATGCAAAAATCGATGAAATTGGTTCAAAAATCGCAATGCATATTGCAGCGAACAAGCCTGAATTTATGACAATTGCAGATGTTGATCCGGTTGCGGTTGAACGCGAAAAGAAAGTGTTCATCGAATCGGGTGCGACGGCGGGCAAACCAGAAAACATTGTCGAAAAGATGGTTGAAGGTCGTATCAAGAAGTACTATGGCGAATCCGTTCTGGAAGAACAGCCATTCGTTTTGGACCCTTCCAAGGCAGTTAAGGATGTTGTTGCCGAAGCTGGCGGTAAGTTGGCTGGCTTTGCGTTCTTTGTACTGGGTGAAGGTATCGAAAAACGTGAAGACAACCTGGCCGATGAAGTGGCAAAAATGTTGAAGTAATAAAAAATCCCCCGTTTGGGGGATTTTTATTTGAATTTTTTTTATCTTTATATTATAATCTGCCTTGAACCAACAGGGATGTTGGGTCAGGGACGTAAGAAATCCTTTATCATTGCGATGTTCTTTGGGGCATTGAATCCGACTTTGGCAAAATAAATAAACCAGGGCGCGGATGCGCTTTTTATTTTGCAAAAATTCGCCCGATTTTTGTCGGGGGGTCCGTGGCTATACAACAGCGCATACGCGTAAAGGCCACGGAGGTCATTCAATGATATGATTTTCTTAACCCCCTGACCGTCATTTCCATGACGGTTTTTGTTTAATTAAACGAAAAAGGGAAAAGAAAATGAAAAAACACTTTATTTTAACTTCGTTGGTTGCAATTGCCATGTCTTGCCCAGCCGTGGCGGCAACAGATGTTACATTCAGTGGTATGTATAACGGTGACGCATCAAAGATTGCCGATGGTGTTGCAGATACGACATATGATTACGTAAAATCAGACGGTACAACAGCGTCGGGTGTTGCGTATGATGCAAACCCGGTGTTGACCGATTTTACATATCAGGATGTTGATGGGGCAATCAAAAGCCTGGCCGACGGAACGCCAGATATATCGGTATATACCGGCACAACAACCGCGTCGGGCGATATCGTGAGCACACAGACAGTCGCCGCAGGGGAAACAGCAAGCCGTGATAATTACACCTATAAAAACGGTGCGGGTGAAGTTGTAACACTGGGCGAAAATGCACAGGATATGGTTGCAACGCATACTCTGTCCGATTATGCAGGTGGTGCAGTTGCCACGATTACAAATGGTACATCTGATACAGCAATTGATGGTTCAATGTATTCGTTTGAATATGAAGGTCAAACCTTAAAATTATCATCGGATGGGACACAATATACACTGAATGGTATCCCCCAGGAAGAACCAACCTCAGGCGCATTGTTTGATTTGTTGACAGAAGTTCGTGGTGCATTTGATAACGATAAGACAGCAATTGAAAATGCAAAAACCACAACAGCTGATAATTGGACAACAGAACAAACCAACTTTGACGCAGCAAATGATGTGTTTGTCGCAGATAGCAATAAAATTGCGGAACTGAATGGTTATTTCGAAACTGTTGGTGCTGCAACTGATGCGTTGGAAGCAGCCAAGACAGCCCAACAGGTGGCGGCAGATAAATACGCAGAAAACGGTGCATTGTTCCAGGCGGCGAAAGACGTCTATGATGCGCCAATTCTGGAAACAATCACAAATGGTGCGAATGAAGCAATTGATGACGCGTTGGCCGAAGGTGGTGCAATCCGTTCTGAATTGGATGTAAACGCAACAGCAATTGCAGACAATAAAACTGCAATTGAAACTAACGCTGCGAATATTGAAGTAAACGCGACAAATATTGCTGCAAATAAAACTGCAATTGAAACTAATGCTGCGAATATTGAAGTAAACGCGACAGCAATTGCAGACAATAAAACTGCAATTGAAACTAATGCTGCGAATATTGAAGTAAACGCGACAAATATTGCTGCAAATAAAACTGCAATTGAATCCGAAGTTGCACGCGCAACAGCGGCTGAAATCGAATTGGATGGAAAAATTGCCCAAAATACATCAGCAATTGAAGAAGAAGTTGCAAATCGTATCGCGGGTGATGAAATGACATTGGCATCGGCCAAGGCATATGTCGATTCCAAGAACGAATTGGCATTAAAGTCTGCATATGATTATACAGACAGCAAGGTTGACGCATTGGAAGATGAACTGTCGGCCGGTATTGCCAGTGCCGCGGCGATGTCTTCGGTTGCGGTGTCTGGCGTAGGCAAGGGTGAAGTGTCTGTTGGTGGTGGCTATGGCTATTACAACAGTCAATCCGCGATTGCATTGGGTGCGGCGATGGGGCTGACCGATAACTGGTCTGTGAATGCAGCGGCCGGTTTGGCAGATTCAAATGTCACATTCCGTGCAGGAACAAATTACAAGTTCAAATTGTTTTAGTTGAATAAATCCCGCCAAATGGCGGGATTTTTTTAAGAGCAAATAGCAAAGCGCAAATAGCAATTAAATATTAAGACTCGTCATTCCCGCTTGGTTTCACCCACGCAAACATTTGTTTGCGCAGGGCCCGGGGCGGGAATCCACTGCGTCGCAGACATTTTTATGCAGTCCCTGCGGGGCAATAGATACCTGCCTGGTATCACCCACAAAAATTTTCAATTTTTGCGGGGCCCGAAGCGGGTATGACGATTTTATTTTTTTACTTAAATAAACTTTTATTTATCTAAGTAATTGAATTTATAACAACTATAGCGTATAATTGTTTTGTTGCCGGGTGTTCCGGTGATGGGGTGTCGAAACCCTTGCTCTAAGCGTCTGTGATATTAATTGCACGCCGGGTGGCGTGTTTTTATGCTGTGGACGAGAATTTATAACTCCTGGTCTTTGCTGGTCAGGAGGGTTGTGAATAATGCGCGCCTTGTGCGCAAAATAAGCACACAATTCTTAGAGATTGTTTCGAACCTCCTGACCGTCTGATTATTGACGGTTTTTTATTAACAAAATTAAACAGGAGTTTGAACAATGAAAAAAATTTTAATACCAATATTTTTATTTGCACCAATGGTTGCAAATGCGGCGACGACGGCTGTGTGTGTGTCGACAACGTGTCCGTCTTCTTCGTCCACGGCAACAATTTATGATTTGCCGGACCCGGGATGTGGTACATATACAACGAAATGTCTAAGGCGTCAGGTAGGTACATCTGGTCTTACATCAGATTATGTATATCTGCGGTACAAAGATTGCACCGCTTGCAAAAGTGCTGCTACAATGGTAACCCAAAATATATCAACTGGAACTAATCTTATTAGGTATCAGCAGGCGTGTGGTGAAACAACGTCGATGACGACGCGAAATGAGTGTTCATGTGGAACGCAATGTGATTCTGCGTACTGTTTGATTATGTGGACGCCTTGGTCCACGGTCAAGACGGGGTATCAAGAACGCACCAAGTCGGCGTGTAATGCATCAACGAATTGTGCATGCGCTGTTGTGGAAAGAGAGGTTCGATGTGCCGCGGGATACTATGGTACTGCCAGTTATGGTATGCTTGCCGATGGTACATATGGGTATTCCGGTTGTTCACGATGTCCATCATCGGGTGGGGTCTATGGCACAAGTGTTGCGGGCAGTACCGCGATAACATCATGCTATATACCCGCGGGTGATATATCGTGGACCGATAATACAGGCACCTATGTATGTGGTGAAGATTCTTTTTATGTAAAATAAAATGGGGGTGTCCCCCCAGTTTTGTTATTTGCCCCATGTGGTGCCAATTGTAAATTCGGCCACCAATGGAATGGATAACTGGGTTATATTTTCCATGGCGAATTTTATTTTGTGCGCGAATTCATCGGCAAATTCAGATTTACATTCAAATACGATTTCATCGTGCACCTGCATAATCATGCGGATTTTGTCGGCATTGGGGTGCATGATATTTTTATCAATTTCAACCATGGCGCGCCGCATCAGGTCGGCTTCGAATCCCTGGATTGGGGCGTTGATGGCCGCACGCATTGCATAGGCGCGCATGCGCGGATTTTTGACGTCTGGTAATTCAATTCGCCGTCCCCATGGGGTGTACACACAGGCGTTTGCCAATGCAAATTCTTTGGTTTTATCAATATATTCCCGAATTTCGGGCAGGCCAGCCATATATGTGTTTATGATATTTTGCGCATCCCCACGCGATACACCCAGTTGCGACGCTAGACCAAACGATGATATCCCATAAATAATGGAAAAGTTCACGGTTTTTGCCGCGCGGCGTAAATCACGTGGGACCGGTTGGTCGGTGGGGATATTAAATATCTTGCGCGCGGTTTGTTCGTGGATGTCTGCGTTATTATTAAATGTTTCTTTGAATGTGTGGACGTTTGCCATGTCCGCCAACAGGCGCAACTGAATCTGGGAATAGTCAACTGATATCAGCGTATGGCCCGGGGCGGCGATAAAGCATTTGCGGATTTCTTCGCCCAGTTCGGTTTTAATCGGTATGTTTTGCAGGTTCGGATCGCGACTGGACAGGCGGCCGGTGTTGGTGCTGGTCTGTAAATAGGTGGTGTGGATGCGACCGTCGGATGCAATTTGGCGCGGCAATGCGTCTGCGTATGTGCCAGCCAGTTTTGCGATTGAACGCCAATTTAGTATTTTTTCAATGATTTCGTGCGCGTCGATTAAATCGTTTAATGCATCGGCGTCGGTGGAACGCTTTTTATTCGCGGGCAGGTTCAGTTCATCGAATAAAACGCAGCCCAGTTGTTTGGGACTGGCGATATTAAATTCGTGGCCGGCCAATGTCCAGATTTCAGATTGTAATTTTCCCAGTTGTTCGTGGAATATGGCGGACAGGTGTTGCAATTTTGCCCGATCGGCCAGAACGCCAGCGCGTTCCATTTGCATTAATATCGGCATCAGGGGTAAATCGCATGTTTCGTATAATTCGCGTAATTTGTTGTTTGCATTCAGTTCAGGACGCATTAAATCGTACAATGCGCGACAGATACAGGCATCTTCGGCGGCGTACAGGCATGCGTCTGCGACGGTCAGGGTGTCAAAGCGCATGTCAGCGTCGCGGGTTTTGGGCGGAAACAGGGATGAAAATTTTATGTTTTCGTGCCCCAGGTACATTAATGCCAATTCATCCAGCCCGTGGCCGTGGCGCGTGCCGTGCAAGGCATATGACAACAGCATTGTGTCGTCGATTGGGCGAATTAGTGTTGTATCCCAACCCTCGTTAGCCATAATATGTAAATCATATTTCAGGTTATGACCAATTTTTATAATGTCTGGGTTTGTTAGTATGGGCCACAATTTTTCCCGTACAATTTCAATTGGGATTTGATTTGGCGCGATATTGTCACCCCCAAACAGGTCGGGTGTGCCACACCGATGACGGATTGGGATATATGCCCCATGTGTGTCGTCAATCGCCAATGATATGCCGACGATTTTATCGGATATATGATTTAAACCGGTTGTTTCGGTGTCAATTGCCAATATTTTATCGATACGTCCCAGATATTTTTCCAGTGCTGATACGGTTGTAATTGTTTCGCATTTGATTTCGCGTTTTTTTGCAGGCGCGGGGGCAGGGGACGCGTCGGGTACATCACACGCGTTGCCGGGAAACGAAAATTCAGTTGCAGCGGGTGAATTTTGTTCGACTGGAAACAGTTTTTCGATTTTTGCAATCAGCGAATTGCTTTCGATATTTTTGCGAATAAATTCCAGTGCGCCCGGTGTGTTAAATCGAAATGGGGTAATCGTTAATCCCGATAAATCGACATCTGTCTTTAATGTGACCAGTTGTTTGGAAATGTACGCCATTTCACGGTTGTCGCGCAACAGACCGCGAATGCGTTCGTTTTGAACCGCGTCCAGGTTTGCATACAGGTTGTCCAGGCTGCCGAACTGGTTGATAAGTTCCGCCGCCTTTTTCGGGCCAATACCGGGCACGCCGGGAACGTTATCGGACGAATCGCCCATCAGGGATTGAACGTCGATAACCTGGTGCGGTTTGACACCGAATTTTTCCAGGACGGCGTCTTCGTGGATTTCGCGATTTTTCATGCCGTCGTATAAAAAGACGCAGTCGGATACCAGTTGCATCAGGTCTTTGTCACTGGTGATAATTCGGGTGGCGTTTGTTGATGTACAGTTTTGGTGCGCCAGGGTGGCGATTACATCGTCGGCTTCGACCCCGGGAACGCACAAGACCGGCATTCCCAATGACATCAGGCCAGATTGAATCATTTGGCCCTGGGCGATTAAGTCCGCCGGTGTGGCCGCGCGGTTCATTTTGTATTCGGGGTATATATCCTGGCGAAATGTGATGCGGGATGCGTCGAATACGCATATAAATGCATCGTCGGGTTTTGCGGATGCCAATATGGGTAAAATCATATTGAAAAATCCGTACACTGCACCGGTCGGTGTGCCGTCGGCACGGGTCAGGCGACTGTGCACGCCATAGTAGGCACGAAACAAAAGCGAATTTCCGTCAATCAGTGTCAGCATATAATTTTTCCCCAGGTTGTTAGTTTGGGGGGCAAATGCCCCCCCGATTGTTATTTAAAAGACATAACGCAGTTTTACGCGACCTTCGTATTGTAACAGGTCTGGTTCTGTGTCTGTTGCTTTGAAAATGTCTGGGGCGTACAGGACGCGACCTTCGACGTCGATGTTAAATGGAATTACCGGTATGTCCAGTGTGATTCCCAACATGCCCTGGTATACCAAGGTATCTTCGATATCAATTGTGGCCAGATTTTTGGGTTCGTATTTGCTGTCGAATGTAGAGCCAATACCAACGCCGATGTATGGTTTTACAATTGGGGTGGGTAATTTAAAGTACGCATTAACCAACCCCAGGTTTGCGGTTATGGCATCTGCGTCCAGATAGTTGTATTCCAATTCAACGCGGAACAATGGAATATCCATACCCAGAACCGCACCATATGATTGTGATGATTTAGAAATATCGTTGTCGTCTGCGAACAGGGTATAACCACCAATGCCGTATGTTGCGCCGGCATAGATATCAAACAGCATATTTGCGTTCGCCGCGCCCGCGGACATCATAATTGTGGTCGCAGTTAAAATAGCAAAAGATTTTATGTTCATGTTTTCTCCTTTCTGTGATAGTATAATAAAAAAAAGAGTGGTAAATATGCAAGAAAATAAACCTTGTTTAGTCGTTGGATTGGGGAATCCCGGGGCGCAGTATGCGAATACGCGTCATAATGTTGGTTTTATGGCGGTTGATTACCTGGCGGGGGTGGGGGCGACGTGGAAAAATGAAAAAGACGCGCTAACCACGCGTGCGGAAATTGATGGGCGACGCGTGATTTTTGTAAAACCCCAGACGTTTATGAACAACAGTGGTGTGGCGGTTGGGGCATTGATGACATTTTATAAAATACCGTTGGAAAATTTGATTGTAATTCATGATGATATGGATATTACGGTTGGTGATTGCCGCGAAAAAATCGGCGGGGGCAGTGCCGGACACAATGGTATTCGTTCGATTGATGCGCACGTTGGACGCGATTATCGTCGGATTCGTATTGGAATTGGACATCCGCGTGACTTTGATTTGCCGATAGATCCGGCGGATTGGGTTCTGGGGAAATTTGGTACGGCGCAGTTGGTTTTGATTGACAGTGCAATTGGCAAAATAAAATTGTGGTAGTTGATAAAATAAATCCCGGTTGTCCCGGGATTTATTAGTTGTTTCCACCGTGATAATATATTTTTGTTGTTCCGGGTAATGTAAATTCATTATCGGCTGCGTCCAAAATTATTGTTGTGCCCCCAACCATATAGCATTGGGTTATTGCGGTTGATTTAGCGTCGGATGTCGAACCCGCGGGGCATTCGTTGTCTGTACTGATATCTGGACAGTAATAGCCCGCCGGACATTCGGCCCATTGGGCGGTTAATGTCATATCGTTGCCACCAGATATATCGTTGATGTCTGTGTTCGGGGATATTATGGTGTTGCTGTCATTGCAACCGGATGTGCATTTCCAGCCATTGAATAAATAACCGTTGTATGTACAGCCATTTGGTATATTGGGGGCAGAACATTTTTTGCCGTATGTACAGGATGGTGGGTTCGCGGGTTGGCATGTCGTGCCCGCGTCGCCAACCTGATATGTTATCTTAAATGATTTAGCGGACCATTGGGCCTTTAATTCAATATCGGTGGTATATGTATACTGAAATGTGCCACCCGCCGGCGTGATGTCCAAGGGAAGCGCATCATTTTTCCAACCTGTTAATGTATGACCCGTATTGCTGAATGTTTGGTCACCCAGGGTGGTGACAGTTGAGTCGTAACTGACGTTTTTCTGTGTTGTTGTTTGGTCTGTTCCGTTATTGGCGCGATATGTTATGGTGTATGTGTTTATTACGCAATCGTCCCCATTTGCGACCGTGTCGCTGTTTGTGCCACCAATGATGTGATAATTCGGCCGGCAGTCACAGCCCAGGCCGTTACTGCTGGTTGTTGAGTTTGCGCCGCATCGGGCACAGGCTTTGTCTGTATTGATAGCGCTGTTGATATCGCCCCATGTTCCATTTATTGTGTATCCGGATTCCCTGGTGCCGTAATAATATATACCCTGTAATGCATTGTTTTTTGATGAACAGGCGTTGCACCCCCACCCCCAGGAGTTACCATTAGTAAATGCCTGGGCGGCTTTGCATTGTGCTGTAAATGCGCATGCGTCTTGGGATGTTTGGCCGGTTGAGGTCTTTGACCATTCGGTGTTAGAGTTGGCGTCCCATGTGCCACAGGAAAAGCAAGCAGTTGCGTTTTCGCCAAGCGTACCATCATTATATGTTCCGACAGGACACTTGGCACATGAAGTCAAATGTGTTTGCCAATAGCACCCGGGGGTGGTGTTGCAAGTTGCCTTTGACAGGGTTGTGCAATCTGTATCAGCGGCATGTGCCACGCACGCGCAGAATGTTAATAAAAATGCAGTGGTAATAAATTTCCTCATCCTGAGAGATATGCTAGAAAAAAGGGGGCGATAAAGCAATAAAAAAATCCGACGCATGTCGGATTTTATATGTTTTATCGTTGGTTGTCCGTGGCCAATTGTGCGTTAATTGTCCAACCGTTTTGAACATACCACAGGCTGTCTTCGGGGACTTTGCTGGCTTCGCCTGGTTCAAAGTCGAAGTTGCCACGCCCGCGAATCTTTGGTGACAGTTCTATTCTGGGTTCAAGTTGCAACATGCGGAAATTACGAATCGATACGCGATTCCAATGATTGTAATAGCCAACTGGAACCATGTATACATAACGAACGTCAGGTTGGGCGGCGGCCTTTTCCAGTGCGAAGTATGTCAGGTTGGTCAGATCGTATTCGGAAAACTTAAACTCAATATCGCGGGTGGGTATTGGTTCTTCTTTTTCACAGGATGTGAAAATTGTTGCGCCGGCCAATCCCAGGATGGGCAGTGCGCGTTTCAGGTAATATGGTAATGTTTTTGTTAGTTTCATAGTTTAATCCTTTTTTGTTGGGGTGGGAATGTTTTCCTGGGGTATAAACAAAAAATCCGGCAAAAAGTCCGGATTTTTAGCGTTTATATCGTTGATAAAAAACCAATTTACAGATGGGGTGTTGGTCGTGGTGGCACAGGGCACACCGTCAACCGCCCGCCATGGGTGGGTGGTATTGCGCCAAATCCCGATATGTATATTGGTTGTATTCATGTTATGGATTCTAGCGCAGGTTTATTGGTGTGTCAAGAATATATGCAAAAAACAATATGTTGTTTGTTATGCGCGTGTTTAGGGGCATATGTTGCTGAATTCGATTGACCATTTGTCGGGTTCGGCGCAATCGGCACCACCGCATGTTTTCCATGATTGACCATTATATACACAGGTGTCAGTGGCGGTTTTATAATATGATGATACACCTTTATTATTTGTCGGGTCTAAATAGTGACCATCGTCGTCAATTAATACCAATTTGCCATTGCATTGCACCGATTTGCCATATGGATAGTTGTCGTCCGCTGTGCCCGTCCAGTTAACCGTGCCCAAACACACCAGGTTATAGTATGTGCCGTTGTCGGTATAGCGAACAATCAGGTTTGTGTATTGCACGCCACTGGTTATACAGACATCGTTCCCGCCAATATCGTTTGTGCCAAAATATGTATCCTTTGTGACCTTGACCGATTGTGTCACATCCGATTGGCAACAATTGCGGGCTGTGCCATTTATGTTTTCATATTGGTTATTGTCACCACAACAATTGCGAGTGTTTGCGTTGTCGGCGAATACGCTGAATTGGCGGTCGCCACAAAGGGTGTTCGTGATGTCCATGCTGCCTGGTGGGACGCACATTCCGTCGGAATATGTAAAGCCAGGGCGGCAACTGGTGTCGCGACAACTGTCGGGAGCGTCGGACGTGCCGGTGTTTTTTGCAAACCATGCCAACAGTGTATCATATGTGTTGCCGGATTGATCTGTTGCCCTGATACGGTTGTGATATGTAATGGATGCACTTAGGTTTGTTTTTGCGGGCGCTTCGCAATTGCCCCAAATGCGTTCCGCCAGGCGGCATGCATAGCATTTGGCGGATACTGGGGTATCGGCAGCTGAATTAAGGCATTCCGTTTCACAAATACTGTTAACACAGTTTGAACCTTTCATATCCGAACTTATGCAGGCGTTTGTTTGGGTGGTGTTAGGTTCTATGGTGATGTTGGACCATCCATCAGGTTTTATGCCGTACATTTTGCCATAGAATGTGCGGAAAATATTCGGGCGTGTTTCAGTGTCACCTGTGTCTGCGTCGGCGGTTTCGACGCCTGCGTCTGGGGTATCATTTTTAATCGTGTCCAGTGGGTGCAGTTCTTGAATCCGGTTCAGGGCATCGTCGCCGGCACTGGCAACACATTCAACAACATCGTCCCAACATGCAGTGCGATTGATGATTGATTTGCGGTTAATGGATGTGTCTATGTTTTCACACAGGCCAAAGTTTCCAGTTACAGATGTACAGGCCTGGATAATGCAGGCGCGTCCAACCTCGCGACAGGTTTGCAGGATTGTTTCGTACGTTTTTTCGGTTGATATGTCGGTTATGCCTGTTTGCCAGTTTTCGCCACCACCAGATGTCTGCATTAATGCGGTGCATGCGGTTTGAACATCTGCACACATCGCATTTACCGTTTGGTCAACCGCAACACCAAAGATAGATAGCGCGCGTGCGTCAAATTCGGTAATGGAATCATATGTTTCGTCCAAGCATTGTGCCGTCAGGGTGGTACAGGATTGACGTACTTCTTCTAACTTGGATTCCTGGGCCAATTTGATTTGGGCCAGCGCGTCGTCAATAAAGCCGTCCCAAACATAATCTGATATGTCCTGGCAATTTTCCATGGCGGGTTCTAGGAATTTCTTTTTAGAATTTAAAAATGTTATAAACCGATCGTTGCCCGGGGCAGTGCGCCATGTTTGGCCCGATTCAGGACGCGATATTAATGATGCCAGGTTATACAGTTCGGTGGTTAAAAACGCCGTGCCCGTTGTGGGGTCAATATAGCGGCCGGTTGTGTCCAGACATTTGCCCATGTCGGCACCACATACGGTCGAATCGGTTAACATGTCCAGCATTTTGCGTTTGCAGGTTAAAATGTCGTCAGAATTGCGTTTCTGGTGTATGTCCAGGCGCGACATGTCCAACAGTGCGCCCGATTCGAATACCTGGGTGCGGGCCTGGTCAACCTGGGTCTGGTATGATTTTTTGACGGTGTTGCAATCAGATTCAATCGCCATTTGATAACTGCTTTCTGCGATGGCCAGGTCGTCGGTGCTGCAAACCTCCATCGCCATTTCGCGACATACCGGCAGGGCAGATACATATAAGTCTGTGCCGGATTTCGCCGTTGTGGATGCGCCCGCCATGGAATCAATCGTGTCAAATGCAGAATCCATATTTAATGATAATGATATGGCGTTCAGGCTTTGGTCAAAGTTGCTGTCATTAAAACTGGTGTTTAATTTTTTGGCAATTTCATCCAGCATTTTTTTTGAAGCGGATGTGTCGTCGGCCGCATATGCCAATTCACCTTCGGTTGGTTTGTATAATGCTTCGGCGTCTTCGCGTTCCATGTTGACGGTTATCAGGCGTTGACTGAAATCCATCAGTTTTTCTTCGACGTTGGCCAGGTTCTGTTTCGTGCCGTCAAATTCGTGTATGCGTGAAGAACAGGCGCAACGTTTAAGTTGTGCGTCCTTGTTCGCGCAGAATTCATCCATACAATCATAAAATACCGTGCGACATTTGGAAAAATCACGGTTCAGCATGTCGGACGCAGTTGTTGCAGTTGCGGTTGCAGTGCGGGCGCGTGTTGGTTGCGTGGCTGTACGTGATTTGTTTGATGTGCGTGTAGTGGGCGCGCCGGTGCGCGCGGTCGTCGCCATGGTGCGCGATTGTGTGGTCTTGATTGTGCGTGGCGCAACCGTTGCAGTGCGTGCCGATACGCGTTTTGTTTCCGGGGTGGATGCCATGCGTGTGATGGTTGTGCCGGTGCGCGGTGTTGTGGTTGTCGTTTGTGTGCGTTCGCGCACAGTCGCGCCCGATTTGCCAATATTTGTTGCACGGGATGCGGTGGTTGCCTTTTTCGCGGGCGTTGTGGTCGGTTTTTGACGATTTGTTGTTATTGGGGTTGATGCGCTGCGTCGCGTGGCCGCACGCGCGATGTCAGATGCATCATCAGCAGCCGCCTGAAACGCAAGCGGCGCAAGCAATACAGCCAAAAGCAGTTTAATTCCCTTCATCCTTGTTTATTAAAGTTTAGCAAATTTATAAAAAGCCAGGCAAGGGGAAAATGTGGTATGAGACAGGGCTGTTTGGTTCTTTCAGTCCGTCTGCGCTGACGCTACGCCGAGACGTTGAATAACCGTTGGTTCTTGCCGTCCGTCGGTGCAAAGCACCGCCGAGACACTCAAATTTTCAACGCGCGCTGCGCTTGCTTGAAAATTTGGTGCGACCAGGGGGAATCGAACCCCCAAGGGTTGCCCCACAGCATCCTTAGTGCTGCGCGTATACCAGTTCCGCCATGGTCGCATATGTGAGACATGAGACATGAGACATGAGACATGTCGCGGTGATATATTTTTGCAATATGAAATTTGTTTTTCAACCTTTTTTATGATAAAATTGTTTTCAAAGGACTCAAGGAAAGGGCGTCATATGAAATTTTTGCCACGATTTTTGTTTAATTGTTCGGCGTTGCTGCTGATGTCGGCGGCGGCGAATGCAGCGGGTACATACTATACGGGTAATTATCAGTCCCCACAACGTGGATACGCCACGCAATCGTATGCACAACGTGCACGGACAAATACATCAAACTATTCGTCCCAGGGTGTGTCGGCATATAATCGTAATCAGTATGCAAATGCGGGATATACAAATTCGCGTGCGGGTGTTGCATCGCAACCACAGCAACAGCAAACACGTGCGGCAACACAATCCAGTAAACGCGGATTCAGTCTGGATGCCGGATTGTCCAAGCAGGTGGCAATGTGGGATTTTGAAATGAATACCGCAGGGTCGAAATTACACTATGATAATATTGATTGGTTGGTGTTTGATGCAGCGGGTAAATATGTGTTTGATGTCGGAAATACAACACTGCAAATTGGTGCGGGATTGCAATACGGTATGCAGATGGGCGAATCCACAATGATTGACGATGATATTAGCCATGGCGGGTATCCAAATGGCGCATATGTTGGTGAATACAATAATCAACGGTATTATGGTGAAAAGATAGGTCATGCATTATCCATTGGGTCAAGCAAAGATGGCAGCATGTTTGGATTTAATGTTGGTGTTGGGTTGACTGATTTTTGGAAGTGGGGAAATGTGAAAATTACACCGTCGGTCGGATGGCGTTATTTGAAATATAAATTAGAAACGTCGGACAACAAGGGTAGTGTTATCGTCAGTGCCGATTATGGTAATGAATGCGTTCTTTTTGATGATGGTTCAACACAGTGTGGGCCGGTGGTGACGTTGTCTAATGGATATACACCTGGGGAATTACATGTGTATCCGGGATATACGTATTTTGATGCGAATGGCGTGGTTTTGGATATTAATGAAAATGGTAATTTTGTGTATCCTGGCACAACAAATTTAGCCGAACCAGCATATGCCGCAGTTCTGGTAGATGGGTGGCGTTACGCCGAAGCGGACGGGACGTACTATTTTGAACAACCGGGGGTCAGCCATTCGTATGATGTTGAATGGTCCGGGCCATATATTGGGTTGGATATGCAATATGATATTAACCAGTATAATGTTGTGACGGCGAATGTTGAATTGGGGTTGCCGTCATATACGGCAACGGGTGACCAGCCGTATCGTTTTGATTGGCAACATCCAAAGTCGGTTCAGGACAAGGGTGGTATTGGCAGTGGTTTCCACTTTGGCGCGGGTGCAAATTGGCGTACGGCAATTACAGACAGTGTTGCGTTGTCAATTGGTGTGACATATGATTATTATTCTGTATCGGATGCAGATGCGACGACGTTTTGGGACCCGGTATATGGGGAACAGGAATATAAATATGCACTGGAATGGTGGATGGATGAGTATGGCTTAACCCAGGAATTGGCAGAGCAATATATGTTAACAGGCATGACGACATCTGACGGTGAAAAGATTCCGGCCGAAGGTATTGCGGTGGCCCGTGCAAATAACTGGGAAGACAAGGTTGATGGCGAAATTGAATCGTTCTATAAATCGTTGGGTGTTCGTATTGGTATAAATGCAAGGTTCTGATAGGATGTTGAAAATACGTTCGTTTTTTGTTGGGGTTGTATTGTGCCTGTGTTCTGTGTCGGTGTGGGCGGTTGATTTGAGTGGATCAGCGGCCGTGAGTATCACCAGTGATACCGCCGCAAATGCAAAGACTATGGCCTTTGACGAGGCGCGGCGACAAATTATTGGTGATTCACTGCGGCAATATGTTGACGTGGATACCGTGGCGGTGGCATTGCAAAATGCAAAAAATTCAGAATTGGCCAATTTGGTGGCAACGTCCAGTATCGATGGGGAAAAGGTGTCGGATACAACGTATTCTGCGAATATTACAATGACGTTGGATTCAAATGCGGCGCGGACATGGTTGGAAAATAATAATGTGCAACATTGGTTGCCAGACGAATCCAAACGTGATGTGTTTGTTGTGTCGGTAAAACTGTCAGATCCGATTGCAGATTGGATTCAATTAAATCAGATTGCACGAAATGAACGGATTGATTTGGGAACACAGTCGATTTCGGGGGATATGGTGACGCTGGAATTGCCGGTGTCGGCGCGTGGTAAATTTACAATCGCGGTGCGCGAAGGTGGATGGCGGTACGCCAGTAGTGATGGGGTATTAAAAATTTGGAAATAGTGGGGTGTTGAATTGAAAAAAATATCGTGGGTTGCATTATTGGGTTTGTTGCCGGGTATGGCGTTGGCGGATGATGCAGTGGCGGACAAAGGAAAATTGACATTGGCGGTGCGTCGAATTGGACTGGAATGGTCGCAGACGGATGTAAAAAATGCCGATGTGTATGAAGATTCGCCGGTATCTGCGCTGAAAGCAGACAGTCAGACATTTATGAAGGGTGTTTTTGATACGGCACTGGAATACAGCAAGAATCGATTTCAGTGGGATAATTCACTGTTCATGGAATATGGTGAAACCAAATTGAAACCATCTGACGAGCCTGAAACAGTCAGTGAAAACGCCGATGATATTTTGTTGAGTTCGAATTTGTCATATGCGTGCTGGGAATTTTCAGGGTTCAAGTTTGGTCCAACGGTTCGTGGCGCGTATGATACAGAATTCAAGACCACCGACGGTACACCGCGCCAGAATATTCTGCGTACAAATGCGGGTATTTCGCTGTTTGATAATGAAATTGTGAAAAGTCTGTATTTGACCGGGGTGTATGAATATGACTTTACATATGCCGGCGAACAGACCAGTAAATTGGCGGCGGAAATCGGTTGGCGTTTAGAATATCAAATTCGCGAAGGGGTAAAATTGTCGTCCAATGGATACTATCGTGAATATCTAAGTTATTCTGAATTTGTTCCGACAGACCTGGAACGTGATTTAAGTGCGGTTCTGCGTCTGGATACGAATTTGTGGGGTGATTTGACGATGGGGCCATATGTGCAATATCGTCGCGCCCGCGCCCGTGGGGTTGATGTTTATGGCAGCAACTTTATCATGGGAATCTCTTTCAACTATATCACGTCCTTTGGATTGATATAGAAAACCAGTTCCTTTCTTGTCTTGAAAATCCCGCCAATGGCGGGATTTTTTATTTTAACTTTTTGGTCCAGGTGTTGTCTGGAAAATTTAATTTTAACATTTCGGCATATCCGTGCGCCTGGTCGGGCAGGCCGATGGCGGTGTATGCCTCGGTCAGGCGGTACAGGGCCTCGGGCGTCATGACGGTGTCCTGTGCGTCGCGGACGACGGTTTGCAATTGATTTATTGCACTGGGCCAATTTTCAACGCGCATGTCGTTGCGGGCGGAATACATCACTTTGCCTGCGATATAGTTCTTTAATATATTAATTTTGTTTTCGGCGTTTTTTGCATATTCGCTGGTTGGAAAGCGTTGAACCAATGCCTGAAACTGCGTCAATGCGTACGCGGACATGCCGGGTTCGCGGCGAACATCGCTGACCTGGCGATAATAGCACATGCCGCGCAGGTACATTACATATGGCACATCGCGGTGGCCGGGATGAAATCGCATAAATCGGTCGGTTGCCAACAGTGCGCCCGCAAAGTCGCCATCCATATAATGTGAATATGCCGCCATTATTAATGCGTCGGCGGCCCAAGGACTGGCCGGGTGCTGGGTTTCAGCGCGCAGGAATTCCATGGCGGCGGCTTCGTAATCTTCGTCGTTAAATTCCGCGTATGCCATTTCGTATATTTCCGGCAGGGATTGTTCCGCCACGATTTCGTTATCTGAACCGGCGCAGCCCGCCAAAATTGCCAAAATTCCAATCAAAGCCAATTGTTTTTTCATGTCTTGATTCCTGTCTTGATTTTTTATTGCTGATGGCAGTATAATCGAAAACATGAAACTGGGCAAACATATTTTTGGCGTTGGTGCAATGACTGGCATCAGTCGTATTTTCGGATTTGTGCGCGATATGCTGATTGCGCGCGTGCTGGGGGCGGGGCGATTATCTGATATATTTCTGGCGGCGTTCAAGTTGCCGAATTTGTTCCGCGACCTGTTGGGCGAAGGGGCGTTGTCTGCAATCTTTATTCCGATGTATACGGATTCAAAAAAAGATGAATCATTTGCACGAAATGTGTTTTCGTGGCTGATGGTTGGTTTGCTGGGGATAACGATATTGTTTGAAATATTTATGCCGTTGATTGTGTGGGTGTTGGCGCCGGGGTTTGATGCAGTGCCGGGCAAAATGGAAATGACGGTTGTTATATCGCGGATAATGTTCGTCTATGTGATTTTTGTATGTGGGGCGGCATTTTTATCGGCAATATTGAATGCTTTTTCACGGTTCTTGTTGGCGGCGTTTATGCCAGTGTTGCTGAATATTATGTTGATTGGGGCGTTGCTGATTGCGATGGCCTGGGGTACGACGCATGTTCTGTATTTAATGGCGGGGACGGTCGTTTTATCGGGAATTATTCAGTTCGCTGTGCTGTGGGGGCGGATTCGTCGTCGGCATTTTGGGCTGCGGCTGGTTGTGCCACGGTGGACACCACGGATGAAGTCTTTGTTCAAGCGTCTGGGGGTCAGTATTGTTGGCAGTGGGTTCTATCAGATTACGATAATTGTTGGGACGTTGGTTGCCAGTTTTCAAAGTGGGGCGGTGTCGTGGCTGTATTATTCGGATCGTATTGTTCAGTTGCCGTTCGCGATGATTGGGTTGGCGGTGGGAACGGTTCTGATGTCGTCGATTTCAAATGCGTTGGCGGAAAAAAATATGCGCAGTGTGTATATTCAGCAAAATTCGTCAATGCGGCGGTCGTTGATGCTGATATTGCCGTGTGTGGCGGGGCTGGTTGTGTTGGCAGAACCGATAATTCGATACCTGTTTGAATATGGCGCGTGGACGGCGGAATCAACGCGGGCGGTTGCGCACGCTATTATGATTCAGGCGTTGGTGTTGCCGGCCATGCTGGTCAGTCAGATTTACAGTAAAACCCTGTACGCGTCCCAGGATGTTAAGACCCCGGTCAAGACCAGTATGGTGTCTTTGGGGGTGGCGGCGGTGCTGTATTTGACATTATTCCCGTTTGTTGGATATTTGGCTGTGCCGATTGGTGTGGTGGTCAGTGGATATCTGAAAAATTATTTGTTGGGGCGGGCGTGTCGTGCGCGGGCGTTGGTAAATCACGATGGGCGCACAATGCGCGCGGTTGTGGCGTTCGGTTTGTGGGCGGCGATTTTGGGCGTGTTGATGTCGTGCGTTGAAATTGACAGTATCTGGATGCTGGGGTTTGTAATCGCGGGGTATGGGATGCTGTATCTGCCGCTGGCATATCTGATTGATAGGCGTATTAAATAGTATAAAATAAATTTGAAACGGGGACTGATTTATGATAAAATTATAATCATAAAAGAATGTAAGGAGTCCCAAATTATGAAAAAAATAGTTTCCTTGGCGGTGTTGGCCGCAATGTTGGCGGGGTGTGCAGATCTGAGCACGACTGGCAATAATACAAGTTATGGTGATGGCTTTGGCGAAGAACCATTGGCAGCCGCCCCAGCACAGAGTTTGAATGATTCTTATTTATTGGCGGCAGCACCAAAGTACTATATTGGTACTGCGTACAAAGTTGATGATGTTCAATATATCCCAGTCGAAGATATGACATATAATCAGACCGGTGTTGCGGGGATTATTCCGACGGAATTAAATGGCACAAAAACCAGTAACGGCGAAGTCTTTGATATTAACCAAATGGTCGCAACCAGCAAGACGTTGCCATTGCCAACAATTGCCCGTGTGACAAATTTGGATAATGGTCAGTCTGTTGTGGTTCGTATAAATAATCGTGGGCCGTTTGTAAATACGCGTTTGATGGATTTGTCGCCAGCTGCCGCCCAGAAAATTGGCTTGAATGGCCAGGGCAAGGTTCAAATTCAGGTTATGGGCGATCAATCGATTGCAGTTAAAAATGCGACACTGGGCGCAGCCGCACCAGTAGTTGTGGAAACAACAACTGCAGTTGTTGAGCCACAACCTGTGGCACAGCCTGCACCTGTTGCAACTGCCCCAGTTTCGGGTGATTACAGTGTACAGGTTGCCGCGTTTTATGCCCAGGATAGTGCAGATTCATTGGCGCAGCGTATGAAAGCATATGGTGATGCAGTTGTCGTTAACGAAGGTGACATGTTCAAGGTTCGTATCGTAAACCTGGATGCGGCGCAGGCACGTGGTGTGATTGATGCGTTGCGTAACAGCGAAGGTATGGCGCCGGGACTGTTGAAAAATGGTCGTTGGGTCAATGCGGACAGTATTTAAAAAAATCCCCCGTCTGGGGGATTTTTTTATGGGTTGGCAGAAAACACAACGGCAATAATCCAGGTAATTAAATTCACTGTTGAAAATTATTAAATTCGGTATAATATATAGGTCATATTTAGATATAGGGGTGAATATTATGCCGGCAAAAACAGTAAATGATATTGTTGCGTTATGTAAACGTCGTGGTTTTATTTTTACAGGGTCTGAAATCTATGGCGGTTTGGGTGGTGCATATGACTATGGTCCGTATGGCGTTGAATTGATGAAAAATATCCGCAATGCGTGGTGGAATGCCATGATTTATTCGCGTGATGATATCGAAGGACTGGATGCGGCATTGATTTCAAACCGTTTATTGTGGAAATATTCTGGGCACGAGGCAGGATTTTCAGATCCATTGGTGGAATGCAAAAAATGCGGCACACGTATGCGCCAGGATAAAATGAAAGACCCAACCAAATGTGATAATTGTGGCAGTACGGATATTACCGAACCGCGTGCATATCAGTTGATGATGGGGCTGTCCATTGGGGCGACGGCGGATGGGGCGGTTAATGCGTACCTGCGTCCGGAAACGGCGACAACAACATATACTAATTTCAAAAATGTTTTGGATGCAAAACCGCACAAGTTGCCGTTTGGTATTGCCCAAATCGGCAAGGCGTTCCGGAATGAAATTTCCCCACGTGGATTTGTGTTCCGTATGCGTGAATTTGAACAAGCGGAAATGCAGTACTTTGTAAATCCGGCGGACGATGAAAAATATCATCAGATGTGGATGGAAACGCGCATGGCGTGGTGGATTGATGTGCTGGGGATTCCGGCGAATAAGTTGCGTTTCCTGCCACATGAAAAGTTGGCGCATTATGCCAAGGCTGCGGTTGATATTGAATATGAATTTCCAGATGGGTTTGACGAAGTCGAAGGGATTCATAACCGCCAGGATTTTGACCTGGGGTCGCATACCAAAGGACAGAAAGATTTCAAAATTAACGCAAATGTGTTGGAAAACAAAGACAGTACAACCAAATTGTCTTATTCTGACCCGCAATCAGGTGAAAACTTTATCCCATATGTAATTGAAACGGCGATGGGTGTTAATCGTGCGATGTTGGCGGTTATGATAGAAGCGTACGAAGAAGAAGACCTGGGCGACGGTAAAACGCGTACTGTGTTAAAGTTAAAGCCACAGTTATCGCCGGTCAAGGCGGCGGTTATTCCGTTGGCGCGTAATGTGCCAGAATTGCTGGATATTTCAAATGATGTGGTGTCGAAACTGCGCAAAATGGGAATTGGTCGCATTGAACTGGAAAATTCGGGGAATATTGGGAAAAACTATCGCCGTCATGACGAAATCGGTACGCCAGTATGTATCACAGTTGATCACCAGACAATGGAAGATGGCACAGTGACACTGCGTCATCGCGACACGATGGCCCAGGAACGCGTTGCAATCGCAGATGTGCCGGGGCGCGTGCTGGAAATTGTTAATGGATAATTTGGAAACGCCCCATGTGGGCGTTTTTTGTACAAATATGAAAAAATACATAGATGCGCATTGTCATTTGTTTGATGAAAATTTGCCCAATAATATTGGGGCGATTGTTAATGCAACGCGCCCGTCCGAATGGTGCGATGTGATTGCCGGGGCAGAAAAAAATCCTAATGTTTTCGCGGCGATTGGTGTACACCCGTGGTTTGTTGGCGAACTGGGGGCGGGGTGGGATGCGCAGATGTGTGAATTGTTGGCACAAAATCCCGGGGTGACGATTGGTGAAATTGGTCTGGATAAGCATAAGCCCGATATGGATACGCAAATAAACGTATTTGTGTGTCAGATGGATTTGGCGGTGGAATTGGGGCGTGGGGTACATGTGCACTGTGTTGGTGCATGGGATAAAATGTTCGCCGTATTAAAGAAATATAAATCACAGCAACCGCCATTTATTTTATTTCACCGTTTTTCGGGAAATGCGATGGATGTGGCACGATTGGTTGCGGACTATAATGCGTACTTTTCATTTTCTGGGACGCGGCGCATAATTGCGGATGTGCCACGGGACAGAATACTGGTTGAAACAGATTCAAATAACCCAACGGGGATTATTAGGGTTGCGGAACAGATTGCCGCGATTTGTCCGGATTGTGATTTTTATAAAAATACAATGGGGATGTTGAAACATGGATAGATTACACAGAACACGTTTGTTGTTTGGCGATGCAGGAATTGAAAAACTGAAAAAATCAACGGTTATGGTTGTTGGCTGTGGCGCGGTGGGTTCGTTCGCGATTGAGGCCCTGGCGCGCAGTGGTGTTGGACATTTAGTGGTTGTGGACTTTGATACGGTGGAAGAATCAAATATAAATCGCCAGTTGTTTGCACTGACATCGACCATTGGCCGGCCCAAGGTTGATGTTGCCGCGACGCGCGTGCGTGATATAAACCCAGATATTATGGTTGATGCGCTGAATATCCGTTGGGATGAAAATACAGATGTTAAAATTATACCGGACTTTGTCATTGATGCGATTGACAGTGTGGAATCCAAGGTTGCATTATATAAATGGGCGGATGCGCATAATGTGCCACTGATTACCAGTATGGGTGCGGCGTCCAAGACCGACCCGGCCCAGATTAAAATTGCGCCGATTTCCCGCACAACGGTGTGTCCGTTGGCGGCGCGTGTGCGGCGTATGGTGCGTGGGGCGGGGTTGTCGGATTTCCCAGCCGTTTATTCGACCGAGTCGCCTGCGCCGGTCGTTGGACATGCAAAAAACCTGGGGTCGATTATATGTGTGACGGGGGTGTTTGGGTTGATGATGGCGAACTGGGTGATTGGGAAAATTGTTCGCAATATTTAACTTTGACATATGGCGCGCATTTTATTACATTATAATAGGTGGCAGGGAGGATATTCATGAAAATTACACAGAAATTAAAGTCTATGTCCGGTGTTTGGATGGTTGTATTGGCGATTGGAATTGCGCTGGGCGGGTATTTTATTGGTGATGGGATTTATCGCGCGATGTCAGGTCGTACCGTTACGGTCAAGGGGTTGGCCGAACGTGATGTTGTGGCTGATACCGCGGTGTGGAATATTAAAATTAACGGTGTTGGTGGTGATTTGACTGAACTGCAACAGCGTATTGATAATGATTTAACAGAAATTAATGCGTTTTTAATTGATGCCGGTTTTGCGCCGGGTGATATTCAAAAACTGCGTGTTCAGGTACGTGATAAATATGCGGGATATACCGATTCGGAATTAAAGAATCAGCAAAATGATGGTCGCTATGTCATTGAAACGGGTGTTATGGTGCGGTCGCATGATGTTGCGTTGGTTGACAGTGTATCGCGCAGAATGGGTGAACTGGTGCGGCGTGGGATTACGATTACCGAAGATTATTCAGGGCCAATTTATATATTTAACGGATTGAATGATATTAAAATTTCGATGATTGAGCAAGCAACCAAGAATGCAACGGCGGCTGGGGAACAGTTTGCCAAAGATGCAGACGCGCGTCTGGGCAAGATTAAAAGTGCAAATCAGGGTGTTTTCAGTATCGAATCACGTGATCCGACCGACAGTTGGTCATCCAATGAACGTCAGGCAATAAATAAAAAAGTTCGCGTGGTTGCAACTATAACATTCTATTTGAAATAAATATCCTCGGAAACGGGGATTTTTATTTGTTGCAGCAAGTGTATAATCAAAAACACCCCAAACGGGGTGTTTTTATTTGTGGTGGATGTGATTGGACTCGAACCAACGACCTCTTCGATGTGAACGAAGCGCTCTAA
Organism: Alphaproteobacteria bacterium; assembly: GCA_015062495.1. Lineage (NCBI taxonomy): Bacteria > Pseudomonadati > Pseudomonadota > Alphaproteobacteria > Alphaproteobacteria bacterium. The sequence goes on from SUUN01000001.1 coordinate 75,350, forward strand.
CCAACTGAGCTACACATCCAAAACAGTGGGTGTATTATAAGAATAAAACAGTGGCGGTTCAAGTTTTTATTTTGGCGTTTTTGGGGAAAATGTTATAATGCAGTGGTATGATAAAAATCGGATTGTTTTTTATTGTGATCTTATGCGGGATTCCGGTTGGGGCTGTGACGGCGTCACTGTTGCGTCCGACGCAGTTCCCAACAACATCGGCGGACGCTTCTTTTGTAGAACGTATGGAAAACCTGGCCGATGGGTACGAGCCGTATGCCGGAATGAGTGCGTATCAAATAATGGAATTTGAAGAAATGGAAGATTATGCCCAGCGCGCAATCGAGGCAGAATTACATGCCGCAGGTATCCCAGTGTGTGATGGATGTGATGAAAATGGAAAACCACCCGCCCAGGATGGCAGTACGATTGTACCAGATAAACCACAGCAATCGCCGGTCGTGGCGACAGATGTGCCCGCGCCGGCTGTGTCGTCTGGTGGTGTGGCCAATGGGTATTGCAGTATGCGTAATCCCAATTTGCTCAGTGGTCAATCCATACCGTTTGGCTTGCCAGTGAATACGGCGGATTTGTCCAGTGATATATCAGACAGGACAAAAAAAATAGCACGCAATACGGATAAAGGGTTGTTTTGTGCCCCGTATGGGTGCGACCGTGGTCGCCCGCACGAAGGGATTGATATCGGGTGTGATGCGGGATTCTATCAGATGCCAATTTATGCAACCGCGGATGGTGTGGTGGATTATCTGGTGCGCGCGGGTAATAATGCGTCGGCGGGAAACTATATTCGAATTAATCATGGTAATGGTTGGGCCACACAGTATATGCATTTGGATGAAATATTTGTTACACAGGGGCAACGTGTTCAGTCTGGATGTTTAATTGGATTAATGGGGCACACAGGCGGAAATCGTGACCAGAAAGTGCGTCAGATGTCCCGGGATTTGACGCATTTGCATTATGAAATTATATATTCTGGGCGCGCGTCCTATGTTATGGCACCAAATGGTAATAAAATCCCGATTATACGTGGTTGTACTCGGCTGGGGCCGTGTGGGGATTTTAAAAGTAAAATCTATCCTAATGAGATTATGGTGTATGAATAAAAAACGACCAAGAATTTGGTCGTTAATTTTTGTGGTGGGGATAGTGGGACTCGAACCCACACGGTCGCAATGACCAAAGGATTTTAAGTCCTCAGCGTCTACCATTCCGCCATATCCCCGAAGACTTTTAATAATGCCGCATTCCCGCGGCATTGAATATATTTTTACAAATTTGAGCTTTCTTGTCCGTCGGTGCAAGCACCGCCGAGACACTCAAATTTTCAACGCGCGCTATGCTTGCTTGAAAATTTGGTGGAGCTGATGGGACTCAAACCCACGACCTCTACGATGCGAACGTAGCGCTCTATCAACTGAGCTACAACCCCAAAACTGGTGCGGATAAGAAGACTCGAACTTCCAAGGTATTGCTACCACTAGTACCTGAAACTAGCGCGTCTACCAATTCCGCCATATCCGCAGGCGACAGGTATAATATATTAATTTTCAAATCTTTGCAACAAGAAAAATAGGTTTTTTTGTTGTTATTATTCGCTTGCACGGGAAATCGCAAATTTGCTAGACTTTTTATCAGAGATGAAGAGAGTTCTGGTTTTTCTTGCAAATCTGTTGGTTTGCGTTGGTATCGCAAATGCCGCTGTTCGTGATGGAACGGCTGTTTCGCGCGCAAAATCAGACAAGAATACTGTGGCAACCCAGGCGCGCAGTGCGACCGTTGTAAAGCGTGAAACACCACGTACAAGTGTTTTGTCGGCGCGTAGTGCAACAAATTCTGTTCAAAATCGGTCTGGGTCAGTGGCGCGTACCGCTGTTGCGCGGCCGGCCAGTGTGCGGACGGATAAAAATATCAATACCAAGCGTAATATGACGCCAATTGTTGCGCGTGCGGGTTCGGATACGTCGTCGGGGGTGATGTTGTCAACGCGTACGGGCGCAGAATATGAACAGTGTAAGAATACATACTTTTCGTGTATGGATCAGTTTTGTATGCTGAAAAATGATGATTACAGACGATGTTCGTGCAATGATCGTGTGTTTGCATTGGACGAAGTTCGCGATGTATTGGAACAGGCGGGCGAAAAGCTGACCGTGTTTACAGAAAGTTTGGATGTGGTTGGTATGACAGCCGCGCAAGCCACAGCAATGCGCACCCAGTCCGAGGGTGAAGCCGCCTTGACGGGCGATAGTTCAGCGTCCAAGGCATTGTTGCAGGCAATTATGAATTCTATTCGCGGTGAAGACAGCACCGTTGGTGGTAAATATGCAGATTTGAACAGTATTAATATGTCGTTTGATACAGTTAATGCCTTTGGTATGGTTGACGCAGGCCAGGCGATTGCGGCATATAATGGTAATGCGTTGTACAGTGCGGTTTTCCCGCAATGTCGTGATGCGGTGCGGGCGGATTGTAATGATGCGTCATTGCAACGTGCAATAACAGCATATCTGATGGCGATTGAACAGGACTGTAACACGGTGCAAACCGCAATGGAACAGACACAACAAAAAATGAAGGCCGCCATACGCGAAGGGGGGGCAATGTTGGACCTGGCGCGGGTGGAAAATCGGCAAAAACATAATTCGTCTGATATAACAACCTGTATTAACGAGGTTGAATCTGCAATTTTAAGTGAACAGGTATGTGGGGCAAACTATCATAAATGTCTGGATAATGGTCAATATATTGATGTTTCTACGGGCAAACCAATTGTTGGTGTCAAAGATTTTTATAAATTGGAACAAATGTTGGTGTTCAGCGATGGGGTAGAGGCAGCGCATCAAAAACTGGCCAAGAATTCCAGCAATCGTGGATTTGTTCAAAATTTTGAAAACAGGGTAAAAAAATTTGCGCAACCGGCATTGGATAAATGTGTGGAAAACGCAGATGTTGTGTGGGCTGAATATCTGGACAAGGCCATGTTGTCAATATACTATGCCCAGAAATCTAAAGTGGCCGAGATTAAGCAGGGATGTTTTGATTATGTGTCCAGTTGTTATATGAATGGTGATGCGGCGATAACGGCTGCTATGAAAGAATTGACCGGCAGCAGTGGTGTCGTATTACAGCCGGACAAGGTGGTATTGAATGCACAGATGTGTTCTGATTATGTGATTTCGTGCGATAATATGTTTGATGGAAATATTGTTGCGCAGTACATTGACAATATTAAAAATACAGATACTTTGACGGCGTGTCGTGCGGTTGTGAAGCAGTGCTTTGATAAATATGGCGGGACGAACTATGAAAATTTCTATTATCCGTACAGTGGATTGTTCCCGGCAAATTCTGATCGGGCCCCGGATTGGTTCGCATTGTATGAATACAATAACAAGGGAGAGCGGATAAAAAACGATGATGGTACGTGGGCGTATAAATCAGAGTGCGCCAAACAGTTGCAGGGTATAGCAGCATGCAGCGATTCCGATATGATAGAACAGGCGTTCGGTGGATTTGATGTGGTGCAAGCAGAGCGGAGGAGAAATAATGAATATGGTCAATTCGTGTACACATTGCCGAATGACGATACAACGGGCGATTTGTTTGTCAGGTACGGTTTGATAGATGATTCTGATAATACTACATTGAAACATCGCTATACGCGCTCGACAGGTGTCGCAACCGAAGTTTATAATCAGATTATATCCGTTTTATCAACGCAGTGTATGAACCTGCAGGGGCGGTTTATGGAATATCAGTTCTTTGATGATGGTGCATATGATGCGGATAATTTGTGTAAATCTAATTTTGCGGATTCGCGTTATGGGGATAAGAAGATACTGGGGACTTCGTTGGTTGATTTGTACGGTGTTGGTGATGGCGAAGATATGTGCCCACGCGATTATAATTTGGGTGTTGCAACGCAGTCGTGGGGGGCGTGTCTGTGCTGGGAAAATGGTGCACGACGCAGCAAATGGGGCAAGTCTGCAAAATGTGTGGCCGCAGTGCCAAACGTATCCGCAGCGGATGCAATATGTTCTGGCGGTTCTGTTGAAACGGCGACAGATGATTTGACCGAAAATGATTGGTGTACCGTGGGGCGGATTTCAGATTTGAACCAGGCATGTGCGCCGGGTATGACATTGGGGCACGATGATGGTGATTATGAAACCAAATACTGTATATATAATAATGATACAAATAATGATACATTTGGTGATTTGCCCAAGGGGATAGAGTAATTAAAAGAGAAATTATTTACGAGTGGCCCAGAATAAAGACCACAGCCAGCCGATAATTGACCAGCCGAAAATCCAACTGGCTAGTCTGACGGCGTGCATGTCGGGTTTGCCTTGGTTATTTTGGCGGGCAACCCATGCGGGCGCAAAGATAATGCCGATGGTCAGCAATGCGCACAGTGCGTATTTTATTACCAGTACAAAATCAATGTTGTTCAGCATCTTATTTATATAAAGGGGGACAGATGCCCCCCGTTTGTTATTCCGCGATGATTATAAACCATATTTTGCGGATTTGTCCAGTTCTTCTTCGATACGAATTAACTGGTTATATTTTGCCATGCGATCTGTGCGCGACATAGAACCAGTCTTGATTTGGCCGGCGTTTGTTGCCACCGCCAGGTCTGCGATTGTGGTGTCTTCGGTTTCGCCACTGCGGTGGGAAATAATAACACCGTATTTGGCGTCTTGTGCCATTTTGATTGCGCGCAGTGTTTCGGTCAAAGAACCGATTTGATTTACTTTGATCAAAATTGCATTGGCAACGCCATTTTCAATGCCACGTGCCAGACGTGCCGGATTGGTTACAAACAGGTCGTCGCCAACCAATTGACATTTGTTGCCAATACGTTCGGTTAGTTTTTTCCAACCTGTCCAATCTTCTTCGGCCAGTGCATCTTCGATGGAAATGATTGGGTAATCTGAAATCAATTTTTCATAGAATTCAATCATTTCATCAGATGATAATTTTTTCCCTTCGAAACTATAAACGCCGTCAGAATAGAATTCTGATGATGCAACGTCCAGACCGATTGAAACCTGGCTGCCTGGTTCATAGCCTGCGGAACGTATTGCCGCAACAATTGTGTCCAGGGCTTCGGCGCAGGAATTAAAGTTTGGTGCAAAACCGCCTTCGTCGCCAACGTTTGTAGAGTTGCCACCCTTTTTCAGGATTGATTTCAGGTGGTGGAATATTTCAGAACCCATACGGATTGCTTCGACTTCGGATGTTGCGCCGTTGGGAATAATCATGAATTCCTGGGCATCCAGACCATTGTCGGCGTGTGCGCCACCGTTTATGATATTCATCATTGGACGTGGCAGAACACATGGGTTGGCGTTGCCATAAATTTCTGCGATGTATTTATACAGTGGAATATGTTTTGCGTTCGCAACTGCGTGTGCCAAAGCCATGGAAACCGCCAATATCGCGTTTGCGCCCAATTTATCTTTGTTTGGTGTGCCGTCCAATGCCAGCATTTTTTCATCAATTTCAGTTTGCTGGGACGCGTCCATGCCAACCAGGGCAGGCGCAATGATTTCGTTAACGTTTTTGACCGCGGTCAAGACACCTTTGCCCATATAGGTGTTGCCGCCGTCACGCAGTTCAAGGGCTTCGAATGAACCCGTTGATGCGCCAGATGGAACGGCCGCGCGTCCGAATGCGCCGTCTGATAATGTAATATCGCATTCGATTGTCGGATTACCACGACTGTCCATAATTTGACGTGCATGAATTTTTTTGATTTCAAACATAAATTTTTCTCCTTGCTTTCATCTGATAATGTAGACAATTTCATCTTGCCATAGTAAAATGAAATGTGCCATAATATAATCACAATTGTGATGGGAAGGAAACATAAAAATGATAAAAAAGTTATTGTCCTTGGTTTGTTGTGTTTTGCCAATGGGGGTGCGGGCCGCACCACAGGAAATTGCGCCAATTGGTGCAGATGCGGCGGTGGCCACCACATATGACGCGTGGCAGTCGGCCATAGCCGGCGGACAATCAATTGTTGTCAGTGGCGGAAATGGTATTAATGCGACCGGTGGTCAGACGACGGGTGGTGTTGATGTTGCGCCTGGGTTTGATGTGACGAATAACATGATTGTTGGATTAGATTTGAATCCAGGGACAAACGATGCGACACCGAATGGGGCGGTTAATAATTTATATGTTCTAAATAGTGCAAGCAGTCCATTTACCGTAATTTCAACCGGTGATATTTCAATTGGGTCAATGTTACAGGTATTGAATGGGGTAAATTTGGGATTCAAGACGTCTGACACAAATCCAGAAAAGTTTAGCGTGGATGTTGGCGCAGATGGGATAAAAATAGGTGACGCAATAAATACGGCAGCGTTGACATTGGATAACATTAATGTATTAGATGTGGCGGGGTCTGTTATTGCGTATGGGGATTTTTCGGTTGATGCAAATTCGGTGAATGTTACAGGTGGTGTTAATCTGTATAACGGCACGATGAACATTGATTCCGCGGGTGCGGTGACACTGGGGGAATTGATTGCGAATGATAATGTGGTTGGGACAGCTGTGTCTGGGCAAACAATCACGGTTAGTGGGGATGTGTCTAATCAGGGTGGCGATATGGAATTAATCGCCGAAGATGATGTTAATATTACCGGTAGTTTGGAAAATTCGGTGGCATCGAATTTAAGTGTGTCTGGTGCTGATTTGGTTGTGACGGGGACAGTAAAGAATGATGAAACCGATGGTGGTACATTGACGCTGAATGTTGATTCGTGGCGCATTAATGGTGGTAATCAGAATACGTATTCACTTGTTAATAATGGTAATTTGTATGCGACTGTTGATGGGGAAACCTATATGGAATATGGGTTGAACCTGACGGGGATGGGCACAGATAACGAATTTAGTTTAACAACGGGTACTTTGGTGTTTGGGGCGAATGCTGATTCTGATAAGTGGTTCGGTGCGTTCGCAAATAATTTGAATAAATTTAATGTTAATATCACAGGGGGCGACCTGGATAATTTAACGACTGTATTAAATGGTGCGAATGGTAATACAAATGCAACAATGACGGTTGCAGCCCAAAATATAGTTGCGGATTCTGTTCAGAATGATGCGACGTCATTAACAATGAATGCGCAACAGAATATGACGATAAATGGTGCGGTTCAGGGGAATGCTGGGACAACGAAATTAGTCGCTGCAAACACTTTGAGTGTTGTTGGGGCGGTATCGAATAGTGCGAATACGGTGTTAAATGGAAATGTTGTAAATGTTGCTTCGTTGTCTAATTCGGGTGTGGGGGCGGAATTGACGGTGTCTTCGTTGACAGAAGCAAGCGGCACGGTTAATGTGTCGGGCGATATTACAAATACAGCGGGCACAACAACAGTATGGGCAAAAAATGTTGATATTGATGGAACGGTGACAAATAACAGTGGTACGACGACGATTCGTGGGTCTAATGCGAATGGTGGGGCGGTTGCCGTCGGTGGGATTGATGCAGCGGGTGGTGCGATTGATTTAATTGCACTTGCTGGAAATATGGCGATTGATAATAATTTGGCTGTATCTAATGGTGTGCTGAATATAGACAGCAGTTTGCGTAATTTAACCGTTGGTGGAACTGTGCAGATTGCGGGTAATATGAATGTGGGCGCGGGTGGCGCGTCGGCTGCGGGTGATATGAATATTGTGCGCAGTGATGCGTCGCAGTTTGCCATGACGTCATATAATGCAATTTTAATTAGTGGTGATGTGAATGCTGTGGATTCAACGGTGGTTGGTAATGTCGCTTTGGATGCGCCGATTGTGAATATAACGGGTAATGCAACGGTCGCAAATTCTGGGCATTTGACCCTGGGGACGAAAGCGACGTCTTATATTCGTGTGGCGGGCGATTTGACATTTAATGATGGTGGCATATTTGAAACATATGCCCAAGATTTAGTTGTTGGTACTTTGTCCGGTGATGGTAAATTTATGGCGCATGGCGCGGGTATTACTGCAAATAATGGAAATATTGATATTGATGGCAATATCTATTTTGATGCGGATAATGATCCTGTTGACCCTTCGTCGGGTATGGTGGTGCACGATACAACGACATTAACACTGAAAACAACGCTGGAAGATATGGATATCAGTGTTGGTGCGGTTTCATTGGGCGATGGTAACACATTGGTGTTAAATTCTGCAGATGCACTTGATATTAATGGCGTGTTGGCCAATAACGGGACACTGGATATTGATGCCGTGGGCGCGGTTGGCGTTGATGGCGCGACAACAAATACGGGGACGTTGGATTTGTTGGCGGATAGTGTTTCCATGGTGGGAATTAATAATTCTGGTAATGCCCAGATAGTATCTACAAATGGTGAAATTACAGCGGGTGGTATTACAAATTCTGGATCGATGGAAATCAATGCGGCGACGGATTTGGTTGCGGGCGTTATAACGCATACGGCCGGGGTGATGGATTTGGATGCGAATTCATTGAGTGCGCAAAGTCTGGGGGTTAGTGGGGCGACAGGTTCACAGGTAAATGTTAATGCGCCGATTGTTGCAATCGCGGGGAATGCCAAAGTGTCTGGAAATTTTGTTCAGGGTGGCACAGGTGGTATGTTGAATTTAACTGCGACGGATTTTAGTGCCCAGAATTTAACCATTACTGGTGATTTTATCGCGGATGCGGGGAATACGACATATGATGTTACAGAAAATGTTTCGATTACAGGTAATATTAATGTTGCAGATGGTTCGGTGGTGTCGATTGATGCAGGAAATCGAATTGTTGCATCTGATTTGACAAATGCGGGTCGCGTTCAGTTAAGCGCGGGGCAGGGGATTGAATTAGATGAAATCATTAATGAATCGGGGGCAATGTCGATTGATTCTGGCGCAGGCCTGTTGGATTTTGCAAGTTTGGTAATGAATGGTGGTAATTTGACGTTGCGTGGCGTGGGAATGGATTTAGATGGCGCAATCGCAACGGGGGCAAATTTATATCAAAACTGGGGCAGTGTATTGGCTGAAAAAGATATAAATATTGTCGCAGATGATTATGAAATTACGACCGCTGGGTTAGATGTGGCGATGATTAATCAGGATGGTAAATTATTGATTAATACCAGTGATGTGGATGTTGGTGGCGATATCATCGCAAGTGATTTGCAGTTGTATGCAATGCCACGTGGTAATTGGATGAATGTTTCGGTTGGCGGCAATGTGTCGGGGAATGTTGACTTTGTTGGTCTGGAAAAAATGACAATTGCCGGCAATTATATGTTTAATGATGGCAGTCAGATAAACGCCGCAATATTGCCACATGTCGCAGGCGGCGGTGCAAATGCCAGTGGTATTAATTATTGGGCGTCGGTCAGTTTGAATGATGATGCAACATTGGGCGAAATTACCAACGCAACCGATGGCGATGTGCGTGCACTGATTACAGTTGGTGGTAAATTCGAATCGGATTTGAACACGTTGGGCGCTTTGTCATCAGGCGGTCAGTTGGGACAGCCACAGATTGGTATTGATATTTTCGATATTGTTGACCAGGGTACGGCAATTTGGTTCTTGCATGCAGAAGATGGTGTGGCGGATTTAGCAACGAAAATTCGTAATTTGAACGTTAGTTTCTGTAATGCAGACGGCAGTTTGTGTTATGACTATCTGACGTCGTTGAATGCGAATAATGGTTCTGGTGATGATTTGCCGGCATATGTGTCTGTGCGTGATGTGAATGATGATGGTGTGTCGGACAGTTTGTATATCGTGTTTGACCCACGTTTTGGTGGGCCGGTCGAAGTGTTTAAAATTCAGCCGATTGTCGCCCGTACAGACGAACATACACGTGGTGAATATGTGTCCGCCGGTGCGTTGGATAATATGATTGCGGGACAATTGGTTAATAAACAGTTCTATAATCGTACCCCGATAGAGGTTATTCCATTGATTTTTGATGGAACAAATCTGTCAACGATGGCGAATGAATTGTATAACCGTATGGAAGATTATGTGCTGAACCGTGATGGTGGCGCACTGGCGCGGTTTAGTCGTCTGTTCCAGGTGCGTGAAATCGAACAGATTGCAGGCGCAATTGCGTTAAATGAACATACGTCATTCCGTTCATTCGAAGATCGTATGTTTGATGAATTTATATGGAATCGTAACCGCAATTTGAACAAGGCCTGGTTGGATGTTGATTATGGTATGTTCTATCAGAATATTGATGATGGCAAGCATGCTGATGGGCATCGTTTTAGCGTCGCGGGTGGATTTGACTGGCAAGAATCAAATACTTTGGTTCTGGGGCTGACGGGGCGTGTGTCGCACACAACATCCAAGGCAGGTGATGCAATGGATCTAAGTTATGCCGGCGAAACCCAATTTGGGGATGTTAAAATTGATGTTGCGGATACAAATGTTGGTCTGGGCGGATATTTAATGAAGATTCTGGGACAAAAGACGCGGTTGTATGGTAATGCGTTCTTGGATTTGCATTTGTTTGATGTTGATCGTACCCAGAACTTTGTAGACAGAATTGATGGCGATGGTACGGCATTTAGTTTGATGTCTGAATGGGGATTGATGCATGACATATTGAACCAGTATATCGTTGGTAATGCATATGCGCGTGTGGGGTATAACTTTGGATTCAGCGTCAAAGAAAAGGCGGCCGGGGATGACTATATGCGTTTGAAATCAGATGGATATTTTGTGTTAACACCGGGGTATTCATTGATTGCGCAAAAACGTATCTATCCGTCGGCGTGGTTTCAGATTCGCCCCTATGCATCGATTGGTATAGAGTACGATGTGTTTGGCGCACCGGATTTTGCCAAGTATAAATTCGCGGTTGCGGACGATTTTACCAAGTATGACATTGATATCGATCCGTTGTGGGCAAATATTGGTGGTGGTGTTGAATTGTTGTCTGCGCGCGGTATTCAGTTTGGTATAGATTATCGTTATCAGTACAATGATGCGATACAGTTGCATAATATCAAGGTTTCTGGATCATATAGATTCTGATGAAGAAAATCCCCGCGTCTGCGGGGATTTTTTATTGGTGTTCAGAGTATATAGGGGGCAGTTGTAGGATATATTTCATATCTTTTCAAGGTCAAAAATGGATTTGTCCGAAAAAGAAACGCCTGTCTTGATTACGCGTCCGGGATTGCCGGCGATGATTGTATGTGTGTTCGTAAATTTACCCGTCAGGACGGTGCCGCATGCTACAATGGTGTGGTCGGGAATTTGCGCGTTTTTGGTCACAATGGTGCGCAATCCCAACCAACAATGATTGCCGATTATGCATGCGTGGCGCTGGTGATTGATTATTGCACCCGTCGCGCTGTCCATTATTGCATGGCCGTCGGTCGTGCGTATCATGATTTCATAGGATAACATACAATCGTCGCCCAGGTGCAGTTCACTGCCATTGCCCAGCCAGATTTTTGCGCCGTTTATAACCGTGTGACGACCAATGTACAGTTTGTTTGCGTGTCCGGCCTGGAATATAACAATCATGTCCAGGCCGGAACAGTCACCAGAATCGCATAATACACAAATGTTGTCTGATGCGTTTTTATCAAATGTCAGGCACACGTTGCGGGCGCGCAGGGTTTTGTGTATGCGAATAATGTTGTTTGTGCCACCGCCACCCAGGTGTATATTATCGGGTAACTGATAATTATAGAATATTTCATGTTCGCCATTGTCGTCGAATATAAATACGCGCTGTTTCAGGCGTTCGCGATTGCGTAGGCGGGTAAATTTGGATAAAAACTGCATAGTAATCATTATTGAACCAGTAAGTTTTTATGATTTCAATCGGACAAAAATCCTTGTGCGTGGTGGTGCGTTTGTATTAGACTGTTTATTATTAACAGGAGATAATATATGCGGAATTTATTCTGTTTGCTTTGTGGATTGGTGGTGTTGACGGCGTGCAACAGTGTCTATATGAAGCCCAGTACGCTGGACACCGATGAAGTGTTTTATGCCGATCGTGGCGGGTATTCAATGCGTCGCAGCATTAAGGAAACTATGGAGTCGCGTGGATATAATGTTGTTGTCGGCAAGGCTAGATCCAATGAAAATGTACATGATGGTGCAAGCAGTATTGATGTTGATAAAAATATTATACCAAACGATGTGCGATATATAATCAAAACGTCTGAACGTGTTGAAAAATTTCATCCAATGTGGTGTGTTTTTAACGGATTTTGGTGGTGGAATTTTAATGTGTCGATTGCTGACCAGAAAACAGGCGAAGAATTGCTAACGTGGCGTGGGCGGGGATGTGCAAACAGTTCGGTAAGGCTGTTGAATAAAATACTGGATGATATGGAAAAATAAAAAATTTCTGTATTTTCACGGGCGGTTCAAGGAATGCCCTGGACTAAACTTTTGTTTAGTGGGGTGTTGCTTTTTTTTCAAGGCTGGTATAAAATCGGGGCATTATGGTACGACAAATTATTAAATCAGGACAGGTTTCAGAAAACCGCAAGGCGCGGTTCAATTATTCTATTGAAGATACAATAGAGGCTGGGATTTCACTGACAGGGGCGGAAATTAAGTCAATTCGGTATGGATTGGTGACGATTGTTGATGGGTTTGTTCAACGCCGGGGGGATAATTTATGGCTGGCTGGGGTGGAAATTCAGAAACTGCCAACCGCAGCACGGATTGTGAACTTTGATGAACGTCGCAGTCGCCAGTTGCTGTTGCATCGCAGCCAGATTAACAGACTGATTGGAAAATTACAGGAAAAGGGCGCAACAATTGTGCCGCTGAAATTGTATTTTAATAATCGTGGCAAGTTAAAGGTGCTGCTGGGGGTCGGGTATGGCAAGAACAAGGTTGATAAACGCGAAACAATCAAACAGCGCGAGTGGGATAAAAATAAAGCAAGAATCCTGAAAGGAAGATAGTAAGAACCGCCCAGATGGCGGTTCTGTTTGTATGGGGCGGGGTGGTGTTTTTTCTGCTTTACTAAATGCGTCAAAAATCGTATAATAGTGGGGATTAAAGAAAGAAGGGAATTTGGCATGAAATATAAATCTGATGTTGCAACATGGGTTGTTTCACGTATGCTGGTGCTGGCGGGTGTCATGGCGATTGGTGCGTGTGCGCGTTCGGGCGGCGATGTGACGGGGTATACAGGTGTGGCCGCAACACCAACTGTTGACTATGTCGAAGCGTTGGATGTTTATTCGGCGCCGCATCAGGATTCCTTTTTAAATCAATTGGCGATGAATTATCGGTCGTATGCAATTTATAATGCGCGGACCAGTGGTTATGCCGATATGGGCGAATTATTCGCAAACAAAGCGGTGGCCGCGTTCAGTGGTGAAGTTCCATTCCCAGAATCTTTGGAAAATTGGCCGGTGGAAAATGATCAGGAATCGTTTGAACTGTATACGGCATATAACGATTTGATGGAACAATTGAAAAATGATGCCACGTACACTAATCCAGAATTAGCGGCCGAAGCCCAGGCAAAATTCGATTGTTGGCTGTCTGCGTCGGCCAGTGGTCAGATTGCAACCGCCAATCAGTGCAAGGATAGATTTAATAAAACTTTGGTCGCGTTGCGTGATTGCCAGGGGGGTAAAATTGTAAAAAAGCAAAGTGCCGGGGTTGTTGCAAATGAAGCGGTTGTCGCGACCAATGGTGAAACAGTTGTCGAAACAACGACCCAGCGTGTTGCCGGAACATACTATCCAGAAACGCGCGATATGAAGTCTGTGCGTGGGGCGGGTCAAGCGCGCGAAGGTGTTATTATCGTTAATAATGTTAATGTGCCGGAACACTTGATTAATCCAGTGCCGGTTCAACCGATGGTGTTTAATCAGAATATCTATGGTGGTGATAAAACGATTTCAAAAAGCGCAAATGATAACAGCGTGACAAACAGTGGAAATCGCTTGATGGCGGTCGATTGTCCGATGGGTGATACAGAATGTCAAGCGCAGGCACAAAGTCATGAGTATACCTGTAATCATGGGGATGTAAATTGTCAGAATGCACCAACAGTTGCGGTTGTTGTGACTGAAAAAGAACAGCCTGCACCGGTGTGTCCGGCGTGCCAGGCGTGTCCAACATGTCCAGAATGTCAGGCATGTGAACCGATTCCGATGATTAGTGACGAATTGGTGTCGCGTGAAGAGTTTATCAATATGATGATGGCTATGCGTGCTGAATTGGCGGCGATTAATTCGCGTCTGGATCAGATTCAGGCGGCCCAGGGCGAAAAGACAATGATTAAGGTTCAGCAGATTCCATTAGAACCAACCCAGCATGTTATGGAAGAGGTGTTTGAAGTGCGCTTTGATTTCAACAAGGCGACGATTAAGCCGGAATATCAGGAACTGATTAAGCAATTGGTTGATGCAACCCAGGAAAACAAAAACATCAAGGTTTCTGTGGTTGGACATACCGATACAATGGGGACAGCAAACTATAATTATGCGTTGGGTGGTCGCCGTGCCGAAGCGGTGCAAAAAATGCTGATTAAATATGGTATCCCGGCCAGTCAGATTGTTGCTGTGTCGGCGGGTGAGGAAGGGTTAGCAGTGCCAACACCGGATAATACACCAAATGCGGCAAATCGTCGTGTGCGTGTTGTCAAGGAAGTTCACTATACCGAAGACCCGAAACCGGTCCCGATGGCAATTGAAGTAGAAGAATATTCGGCCCAAACATGTGGCGAATATGGTTGCGAACAGTAAAAATATAGCACAATAAGACTTGACAAAAAGTTTTTTGTGGTATATATTGACTGCCGTCAGAGAGATGTTTTGATAAGAGGCATTTGAAATGACTGATATGGTAAAAGAATTAAATAATGCGATGCAGACCCTGGAACAGGGGATGGGCAAGGCGCGTGGCTTTAAAAATGCTGGCGTCAAGGTCGATATTATGAAGGAATTTCGTTTGCGAAACGTCTTTGTTGGCGAAAATGGTGGAAACGAAATGTAAAGTTTTGAACCCCGGCAATTGCCGGGGTTTTTGTGAATATTATCAATTATTTTTTCGTTGACGTTATTTTTTCTTGTGTTAATCTGGGCTTTACGCTTTTAAAAGGAATGTATATGAAGTTGGATAAAATGCCGGAATTAACACGGGCAAACATAGAAAATTTGTTGGATGTGCCGTATCGTTGTGTTTTGGCGTATGATTATCGTACGCGTGACATTAATCGTATGTCGTATGCAAATTATCCGTCTGGCGGTGTGTTTATGTATGCGGATTTGGCGCGTGCGGCGTTAGAATCTGTGCCGGAATTTGGCGAAAGAAAAATTGTCTTGGCGACGGTTCAGGGCGTTCCAGAGGTTTCGTGGCCAGGTGTGAATCAGTTTAAGAAGTTCCCATTAAATAATGAAATGTCAACATTTGTTATGGGAAATGTTATTGTGTTTAACCCAAAAACAGGTCTGTATGAAGCGAACCCGGCCGGCTGGATGGGGCTGGGGATGCCAAATGTGCTGGCGCGTAATGAATATATGGGATTGCAAAACTTTTTATATAATTTGTGGGCGCGTGAACAGGATCGTCGCAGGTTTATCGAACCGTTTAAAACCAAATAAAACATATGAACCATCGCAATTGCGGTGGTTTTTTGTTTGTACTTGATTTAGTTAATGTGGGTAAACTATAATAGTTAACGCAGGTTAACCAAAGGTGTGATGCGTGGACGTGGAAATAATGCGGTTTTGTCGTGCTTTTATGCGTGATATGGGCGATATGCCGATTCGGAACAGTCAATATGCGCTGTTAAATATTATGTGTACGACGCCGGGGCCACATGTACCGGTTGGATTGGCGGAAACACTTGGTGTGTCCAAGGCAATGGTTAGTGCGCATTTGGTGGCGTTGATGGAACGTGGTTTGGTTGTGCGTGTGCCATCGCCCGAAGATGGGCGCAGTGTCTATGTTATGCCCAGTAAACGCGGCAAGGATTTGTTTAACAAGATTGCCCAGGCAAATAATGAAAAACTGAATTTGATAAAAGCGCAATTGGGGGCTAAAAAATTTGATGCGTTTATAAAACTGGTTTCCCAGGTCAATCAGATTATTGATTAAGAATTCATACCCGACGAAATTGTGCCTGGTTTCTGGCATAATTTTTGTATGAAAAATAAAAAATGGATTAAAGTTTTTATTGTGTCTGCGATTGTGGCAATCGCAATTGTTATTTGTATTGTTGTTATTAAATATTTTGTCGCACGACGGCCGTTTTATTACGCGGGCACGTTGGAAACAACCAAGGTTATTATATCGTCGCGGGTGGCGTCTGATGTTTCAGATGTGTATGTAATCGAAGGCGACAATGTGTCCGCAGGTCAGCCGTTAATGGAAATGTCGTGTGATGTGTACAAGATTTTAGCGCAACAAATTGATAAAGACTATGCGCGGGCGACACAATTGCAATCGCGCGGCCATTTGGCGGATTCTGAGTATGATGCGTTGGTGCGAACCAAGCAGGATAATGATTTAAAACTGCGGTGGTGTCGGGTTGTGTCGCCAATAAATGGTATGGTGATTACCCGTTTCCGTGAAGTGGGCGAAGTTGTCGCGCCCGGCGCGCCGTTGATTTCAGTCGCAAATCCGTATGATATATGGGCATATTTCTATGTGCCGTATGGAATGCTGTATAAGTTGCGTGTTGGACAGTCTGTAATTGGATTTTTGCCCGAAGCCGACAATATGAAATTTATGGGGCGGATTATAAAAATTAGCGAGGTTGCAGAATTTACCCCAAAAAATGTTCAAACACGTGATGAAAGAACACGTCTGGTATATGGGGTCAAGGTACAGTTTGAAAACCCAGATTTAATATTGAAATCGGGTATGGTAATCGAAAGTACGTTGCTGACAGATGAGTAATATTGAAATTCATGTTGAAAACGTGTCAAAACAATTCAAGGGTGTCGTTGCCCTGGATAATGTTTCAATGCGGTTTAATACAGGTAATTTATATGGCATAATTGGACCGGCAGGGGCGGGAAAAACAACGCTGTTTCGGATAATGTTGGATTTGATGCGGGCAAATTCTGGGGCGGTGTTGTATCGTGAAAATGGACGACAAATTAGATTCCATAATATCGCAGAACATATTGCATATATGCCACAGAGTCAAAGTCTGTATGCGGATTTATCGGTTGATGAACATCTGGATTTTTTTAGAAAATTATATGGAATAAGTGATGCGGATTTTGCACACAAAAAGGATGAATTGGTGCGTTTGGCGCGTCTGGGGAATTTTCTGGACAGGCCGGCGGGTAAACTGTCGGGCGGGATGTATAAAAAACTGGGGTTGATATGTGCATTGTTGCGGTCGCCCCAGATTATGTTGTTGGATGAGCCGACCAATGGTATTGACCCAATCAGTCGGCGCGAGTTCTGGGGGTTGCTGCATGATTCTGTGGAACAGGGAATTTTGGTGTTAATGTCAACGGCATATATGGACGAAGCCGAACGTTGTGGTGGGGTTGTGTTGATGGAACGGGGACATGTGTTGGCGGCGGGTGCGCCAGATGCGTTGCTGGAACAATATAACAGCCGGAATTTTGATGATTTGTTTATTCGGCGTGGGGGAAGTGTACGATGAAAATGCCGATGGTAAGTGTTCAAAATATGTCTGTGCGATTTGGGAATTTTTATGCCGTGCGGGATGTGTCGTTTGATGTGGGGCGGGGCGAGATATTTGGATTCCTGGGGGCAAATGGGGCGGGCAAGACGACGACTATACGGGTGCTGTGTGGTCTGTTGCCGGCGACAAATGGGCGGGTGATAATAGATGGAATTGAATTTAAGCCACAATACGCCAATGATATTAAACAGCGTGTTGGATATATGTCACAACGATTTACATTGTATGAAGATTTATCGGTTGGTGAAAACTTTGATTTTGCGGCGGCGTTACGCAGTGTTGAACGTGGGGTATATGTGGCGCGTCGGGATATGTTATTAAACTTTATTGGTTTTAATCGAAAATTGAAAACAGTGGTCAAGGATTTGCCAGGTGGCATTAAACAGGCAGTTGCGCTGGGGGTTGCGTTATTACACGATCCGGCGATTGTGTTCTTGGACGAGCCAACCGCGGGTGTTGCACCGCATGCGCGTATGCGATTTTGGAAATTGATACGTGAACTGGCGCGGGGTGGCAAGACGATATTTGTGACCACGCACTATATGGACGAAGCCGAAAATTGTTCCCGCGTTGCATTGATGCGTGCGGGGGAACTGATTGCGATTGATACGCCAGATGGTCTGAAGCAAAAAACATTTGGTGATACGATGTATGGCCTGCGGGCGCGTGTTGCGCGGCCGATGATGCCCATTCCAGATGCTATTGATATCTGGCAGCCGTATGGGGCGGGATTTCATCTGCGGTTTCGTGATGGGGTAAATGTTGTGGCGCAGTTGCGAAAACTGAAACGTGATTGGGAAATTGTTCCAATACAACCTTCGTTGGAAGATGTGTTTATAAAGTTGGTCGAAGGGGACGGCAGATGAAAATATTTTCATGGCGCAGAACGCGGGCAATATTTTTCAAAGAATTTAAACATATCTGGCGCGATCCGTTTACATTGATGATGGCGTTGATGTTGCCGTTGGCGATTGTTCTGATACTGGGCAGTTCGATTGAGTTTAATATTAAATCTATTGATATGGCGTATTTCGACGCTGATAAAACCAGCGCATCACGAAAATTGGTCGAAACATTTGGCAGTTCTGATTATTTCAAGCCGTATGATATCGCAAACCCAGACAATATTTATGATGACGTTGTGGCTGGGCGGGCGCGTGTGGGGTTGGTTGTGCCGCCCGGTTTTGAAAAGGATGTTATGGGTGATGGTGCGTTGGTACAGGTTCTGGTTGATGGTACGGAAAGCTCAACGATGTCGTCTGTGTCTAATTATCTGAATACGATAAATCAAAATGCGTATTTTAAAATTTTGGATGTGCCGGTAAATATGACGCAACAAAATCCCCAGTACAAGGTGCGATATCTGTTTAATCCGGAATTGAATTCGCGGTGGTTTGCAGTGCCGGGATTAAGTGCGGTGATAATTGCGCTGGTGGCGATTATGTTGACAACGCTGACCATATGTCGTGAATGGGAACGGGGGTCGATGGAAATGCTGTTGTCGACGCCGGCAACGCGGCTGGATATTATTGTGGGCAAGGTTGCGCCATATGCTGTGCTTAGTTTTGTTGGATTTGTGTTGGTGTTTATCATTGCACGAATTGTTTTTGGGGTGCCGTTTGTCGGTGCGTATTGGCAGTTAATATTTGGAACGTGGCTGTTTATATTAGGGTATTTGGCGATTGGACTGCTGATATCGGTGTCCACCAAACGCCAAGAGGTTGCCATACAATACGCTGCGATAATTGGTCTGTTGCCGACGGTGATTTTATCAGGTTTTGTGTTTCCAATTGAATACATGTCGCGTGGATATCGGATTGTGTCGTCGATATTTCCGGCGCGGTTCTATATGGATATAACGCGTGACCAATTTTTAAAGGGCAGTTTGTTTTTCGATATTTGGTGGCTGTATGCGGTGTTGGCGGTCCAGGCGTTGGTGATATTGGTATTAAGTGTGTTTCGGTTTAAAAGGTCGCTGGAATGAAATTGGGCGTGCTGTATGGATTTTTTAAAAAGGAAATAATTGCACTGTTGCGGTCGCCGGTGCTGATGGTGGCGGTGTTGATTATGCCTGTGGTTCAGATGATTTTATTGTCGGGGGCGATTACGTTTCAGGCGGATAATTTGCGGTTGGTTATAAAAAGTGCACCAAATGATGTTGTGGCGGAACGGATTTATAATCGGGCGATTGGTTCAGGGTTCTTTGTTGATGCGGGCGTGGATGCGAATCGGGCGGCGGTGGATGCGGTGCAAAGTGGTGCGGCAGATGTCGCGATTGTTATGCCGGATGGTGGCCTGACACGCAGTTTGGTGCGTGGGGGTGCGGAAATTCAGATACTGATTGATTCTATGAATATATTAAAGGCACACAGTATCGAGGCATATTTGCGCGCCATAATTGCGCGTGTGTTGATTGATGAAACGCATGGGGTGGGGCGTCGGCCAATCGATTTTAATGTGCGGGTGCTGTTTAATCCGCAATTAAATACTAAATTTTTTATGGTGCCGTCAATGGTTGCGATTTTGGTGTTCTTGGCATTGTTGATATTGATTTCTGTGTCGATTACCAAGGAAAAAGAAACAGGTACAATGGAAACGTTGATATCGGCGCCGGTATCAAAATACGATATTATCCTGGGCAAGGTTTTGCCATATGTAGTGGTGTCTTTTTTAGTAATGCTGACGATTGTCATTGCGGGGATTGTAATATTTGGTGTGCCGTTTGTTGGGTCGCAGTTTATGTTCTTGTTAGCGTTTTTGGTGTTTTGTGTGCCGGCGTGTGGGATTGGGGTTTGGTTGGCGACATATACGCAAACCCAGCAACAGGCGATGTTGGGGCTGATTATCGTGGCGTTTTTGTCGCTGATGTTGTCGGGCGCGATTATATCAACGGAAAACATGCCAATTGTTTTGCGCTGGATAAGTTATATAAATCCATTAAGTCATTATTCGTTTCTGGTGCGCAATATTATGCTAAAAGGGCCTGATTGGCTGTACTTTGCACGACACGCAGGGGCGATGGTGGCGGCAGGTGCGGTCATTTGGGTCGTGGCATTGCGGCGGTTCAAGACGACTTTGTAAGTGGGGGACGATATATGAAAAGATTTATATATTTTATTACATTGATGTTAATTGCCGATGGGGCGTGGGGGGATATGTATTATGAATTACAATATGTGTATGATGCCAATCCCGTTATTGGCCAGGGACGGGCGGATTTAGACACAGCGCGTGCCGGCGTTGATGCGTCCAAGACGGATTTGCAACCATATTTGGGGATAACGGGTAATGTTGGGATGGCGCGGACAACGGCACTGGGGTATGATTTTGATTATGCGCCAATGCAGTATGGATTGGAATTTCAGCAAAATGTTTTCCAGGGCGGGGCGATGTTCGCCCAGGTGCGTGGGGCCCAGTTACAATATGACGCGGTGCGTGCGAATTTGTGCGCGATTGAACAAGATGTGCTGATGAGTGCGATAAACGCATATATAGAAGTGTTAAATGCGCGTGCGGTTATGGATTTAAATCGGAACAATGAACGTGTGTTGGGGGAATATTATGCGTTTGTACGCGATGCGGCGGACGTGGGAAATTTAACCCAGACAGATGTTGCCCAGGCGTCTGCGCGTCTGGAAATGGCGCGATATGGTACTGTGGATGCGGTGGCACAGTATGAAAACGCAATCGAAGTGTTTCGGCGTATCTATGGCAATGTGCCGGCGGAATTTGTTGATATTAATTTGGCGCGCGTTGCGGATTTGTTTCCGGAATCTGTGCGTGATGCCACAGAATATGCGTTGCGAAATCATCCGGTGTTGCGGGCATTGGATGCCCAGGAAGTCGCCACCCGTGAAAACATAAAAATCGCATATAAATCTATGTTGCCGTCGATTGATGTGCGTGGTGCGGTACAACAGGTGGATAATGTGCCGTTCTTGGATGATATAACAGACAGTCGGATTGGCGTATATCTGCGTGTGCCGTTGTATGACCGGGGGAATGCATTTGCCAATGCCGATCGGGTGCGCGCAAATATTGCCGGCATTCATGAACAGATTATAAACGCACGACGGGTTGTGGTGGAAAACCTGAACGCGGCATGGAATATATATCAATCCCAGGAATATGCGATTAATGCGACCCAGGCCAGTGTTGATGCGAATATGTCTGCGCTGGATGGGGTGCGTGACGGTCAGGCGCATGGGCGACGGACGGTGTTGGATGTGCTGAATGCGGAACAAGAATTACTGAATTCGCGTGTGGCGCACACACGTGCCAAACATGCGCGAATTGCTGCGTTCTTTGCAGTATTGGCGGCGGTTGGGGAATTAACCCCAGAAAATCTGGGGCTTGATATTTCAGAAAAATAGTATAAAATAGGTGGCGTTGCGCCCTTAGCTCAGCTGGATAGAGCATCAGATTTCTAATCTGCAGGTCGAGGGTTCGAATCCCCCAGGGCGTGCCAGAATTTAACCGTCGCGATTGCGGCGGTTTTGTTTTTTGTTTGGATTTTTGTCATTTTTTGGTGTAGTATATACTTTGACATGGCGATTGCTGTGTTGGGCGTCGAAACCCGTTTATGCTCAGTGCCTGTGAAGGTAGAAAATATCTCCAACCAATATGGTTGGAGGGCGGTGAATATATTGAATAAGCCCGCTATTTTCTGAGCATTATAGTTTCGAACCTCCAACCACCCGCTTTGTCAGGTGGTTTTTTGTTTAAAAAAGGATAAAAAATGAGTGGAGTAAACGTGAAGCAGTCAATTAATCAAAATCTTTTGACTTTTATTTTTTCGATGTTGCTTATTGTTGTGGGCGAGTATGCTTGTGTGTCCTGTTGCGTCTATTATGCATTTGCCTATTCTGTGTCGTTGGCAGCGGGCGTTTCTACTATCTTGACATTGGCTGCGTATACAAAAGATTATTGTGCGAAGAAAAGTAATAAATGTAAATAGGTGACAAAAATGCAAGTATTGATAGTAATATTATGTCTTTTTTTGGCTTATCTGCTTCTTTGCTTTTATGAATTTAAGGAGGCATTAGATGACAAAAAAAGGAAACAGAAATTAATGTCAGATTTAGAAATTTTAATAAAAGCAACGAAAAAGTCTGTGCAAAAACTGAATAAGCACGTTGGTCTTTGGCGTCAAGATTATGTAGATATGATTAATGAGTGTATGGAAAGATACTATAAGGTGTTGGAAACTAAATATTTTCAACTTGTATTTGTTGATGATTATGGTAGAGCGCAGCTTTCGGATTTTGAGAGGGAGTTAATTAACTTTTCTTATCAGATTGTCTTTGAGGATGAAATTCAGTATAGATATCAGCAGATTGTGAAGGAGTTTATTGGACACGCTTCATTTAGTGACGTTATTGTTCTTCGGCAATATATGAAACAAAATGGTCTGTCTTGGAAAGAAGTTGAGCAGCTATGGCCGGCGTGGCGTACAGATTTGCGTTATGTTCTGGAAGCTGGTTTGCTTTTTGCTGCTGAAGTGTTGCGGCAATGGTTTCCACCTATGGATAAAGGTATTTTATTGGAAGACGCTGTGCCAGAAAATGATGCTTTTGAAACGTTCTATGATGGGTATTTTAACTTGGAAGGATTTCTTGATGTTAAGGGAGCAGAAATTATATTAAAGGCAAATGCCAAAGTGCTGTGTTTCTCCATAATCGATAATTTGTTCGATATTACATTTAGAAATGCCGTTTATAAAAATAAGTCTTTTACAAAGATAGGAAAACAGAGTGCCCAGCAGAAAGAAACGCCGCAACAATATGAGAGGCATATTGCTACAAATTTGAAAAAACTTGGGTTTGAAGCGCGTACTACCAAGGCGTCAGGTGACCAGGGGGCAGATGTTCTGGCCAGTAAGGACGGTGTGTCATTTGCGATACAATGCAAAATGTATTCTAAACCTGTGGGCAATAAGGCTGTTCAAGAAGCGAATGCGGGACGTGATTTTTATAAAAAAGATTATGGAGTGGTGATTTCTAATGCGGGGTTCACCAAATCGGCGCGTCAAGCCGCGCATGCGTGTGGTATTATTTTATTAAATGACAATCAATTAGAGTCTTTATTGAAATACACCAATAGATGATAAAATGCCAGAATTTAACCGTCGCGATTGCGGCGGTTTTGTTTTGCGGTGTTTTGGGGAATCGTTCCTGGGGCGGGGTGGGGCGCGGTGTGATATACTGGGTGATGTAAAGGGAGGAAATAATGAAAAAATTTTTGACATTTGTTTTAGCAATTGTGATTTCGTTTGTGCCGGGGATTTTTGGCGGATTCTTTTCACCAATGAGTCCGGGTGTAAACGATTGGTATAATGGATTGGCGCAGTCGGTTTTGACCCCAAATGGGTGGGTGTTTAGTATCGCGTGGCTGATTTTATACACTCTGTTGGGGATAGCCCTGTATTTAATTATGCGCAGTGGCAAAACGCGCCAGAACAAGGCGACGGCATATACGCTGTTTATTGTTCAGATGATTTTGAATACGTTGTGGAGTTATCTGTTCTTTGGCCTGCATATGGTTGGTTGGGCGATGATTTGTGTGGTGGCACTGGTTGGGGTGGCATTCTGGATGGCGATTGCGTTCAAGCCAATCAGCCGGGGGGCATCATTTTTGGTGTGGCCGTATATTGCGTGGCTGATATTCGCAGCGTATTTGAACGGCACGATTTTAATTTTGAACTGATTTTTGTTTAAGCCGGCTTTGCCGGTTTTTTTGTTGCAGTATAAAACTTTTATTGGTACAATGACTGTTGTCAGCATGTGTTTTATGCTGGCGGGGTGTGGAAACCCTTTGTTGGCGTCGGAATATTTGTTAATGGCGCAGATTGCGCTGTTTTTTATTGCGGCGGAAGTTACTCCTGACTGTTGGTCAGGAGGGTTGCGATATATATAAATAAGCACACAATTCCAACAATTGTTTCCAACCTCCTGGCCACCTTAGTTTTATGGTGGTTTTTTGAAATTGTACAAAAGGAGGAAGTCGTGAAACAAAAACTAATATGTTTGACAGTTGTGTTGTTGATGGTGTCTGATGCGGCGGCTGGTGTATATGGATGTGTTGCAGCCAGTGAACCGATACCAGCGCAATCAAGCAGATGTTCGGGAATGGACTGGAACTTGCTGAGCAGCAATTATCCATATTGGCAATATGGTGATGTTGTTGCTGGGTTTGCCAAGTGTGTTGGTGGTAGTAGTGTGACATGTACGTGTCGACAAATCTGGCCATATTTTAATGCAATGGGGGAATGGACTGCTAATGCCAGCAGTATAAACAGTCAATGTTCTGCGTCAACAACATCACTATCTGATTGTTATACAAATT
Source organism: Alphaproteobacteria bacterium (assembly GCA_015062495.1). NCBI lineage: Bacteria > Pseudomonadati > Pseudomonadota > Alphaproteobacteria > Alphaproteobacteria bacterium. The sequence continues at coordinate 100,383 of SUUN01000001.1, forward strand.
GTGCGCGTGCGTGCTTGGCGTCAATTGCGGATAATTATATTACCTGGGGTTATAATGATACTGGCAATCGATATGAATTACAAAATATATTGTCTTATTCCGTGTTTTATAAATAGTAAATGGAGTTAATATAATGAAAAAGTTGTTCGTTTTTTTTATGTTTTTGATGTCATGTGGAAATGCATTTTCGGTTGCGTGTTTGCAATATGATATTAGTGGTTGTTCCCAGTATTCGTCATCAAGTTATACAGACAGTACAGGTGTTACCGCAATGTATAAGTGCGGTGGTGGTGGCAATCGCGTTGATGTCGTTGGCATGTGTGGAACAGAATTGTCAGGTGGTGACATTGTTTACAACACAACAAATCTGAATGATAACAGCAGGTGTTTTTGTCGTATAACTTACCCTTTCTTGTCTGATTGGGTCGTTGCAGGCGGTGGGTGTTATAATCCATCCGCAGGAACAATAGGATGTGTTAGCGCTTGTGAAGCGTTGTTAAATTCTGGTACTAACTGGATATCGTATAAATAAGGAGATTCTTATGAAAAAAGTATTGCTTTTATGTTTTACTGTCTGTATGTTTGGCGCAAACGCAGCGGATTTACCAGCTTGCAGAGGGACGTTACAATTATGGCCAAATGTCGGGTATTATGAGTCATCTTGCCCCGCGGGAACGATTGAATTGGTTGTGGCGTCTTTGCCTTGTGAATATGCAAGCAGTGCTCAGACATGCGGCATGTTCGTTAATGATAATGGCGAAACAGATGTTTATATCGGAGAGGATGCTTCTGGCGTATTCGAAATATCTGGTTTTTGTGGACTGTCGCAGTAGTGTAGCCTTATATCTTTAATATCTTGACATGTGGGTCGCCAATGTTCAGGTATTTTAGGCCCAATTCTTCGACATAGTCGGGACTGTAATTTTGTAACAGTTCAATGTGGCGGTGTAATTCGTTCAGGGTCTGTTGTTCAGATGCCAATTGCTCGCGTTCGTTGCCCAGTTGCCATACGTTGTATCCGAAACGCTGGATACTGACATCGCCCCAAAACATACCGATGAACATAAAACCGGCAAATAATGCCAAAACAATGCCCAGTTTGCCACGTCCGCCACCAGACCAGGCTGAACCTAAAAAACGAAATAAATTTTTGATTTTTTCCTTCATGGATGGCATTATATCATAAATGTTTAGTGATAATCAAATTTTTGCTGCGCCATTGGCTGGGATTACAGACCGGCCGTTTCGACGCGTCATTCGTGAATTTTCCCCAAATGCGCCGATTGTGACGGAAATGATTTCGTGTCATTCGTTGGTGGGGGCGCATAAAAATTGCCTGCGGAATTTCGATAACTATGCGGACGAAGGGAATGTTGGGGCGCAAATCTTTGGCGCGGATGTGGGGTTAATGGCGGATGCAGCGCGAATTTTGGCAGATGCGGGGGCAAAATGGATTGATATAAATATGGGCTGCCCCGTGCCTAAGGTTGCGACACGCGCCGGCGCGGGGGCGCATTTAATGCGGGATCACGCGTTGGCGGGTAAAATTATGCGCGCTGTTGTGCGGGCGGTTGATATTCCGGTGTCAATTAAAACACGGCTGGGGTGGGATGATGATAATCGGGATTGGCGCGATTTGATTGATATTGCAGCAGATGCAGGCGTGCGATTTGCTGCATTGCATGGGCGGACGCGGGCGCAGTTATATCTGGGGAATGCGGTTCATCCAGATGTGTCGGATGCGCCGATTCCAATTATCGCAAATGGTGATATTAAAACTGCAGATGATGTTAATGCGGTTCAGAAATTGGGCTATGCGGGGGTGATGATTGGGCGCGGATTATTGGGACGTCCGTGGGCGTTGGCGGAAATTGCCGGTGGTGCGCCAACATACAATGTTGGGGATGTTGCGTTGCGACATCTGGAATATGCGATTGAATACTATGGCGAAAAAACAGCAATCCCAATGTTTAGAAAACACGCCGCGTGGTACAGCGCAGGTATGCCGAATTCGTCGGATTTTCGTATCAGGGTTAACAGAATGGATAGTGCGGATGCGTTAAAGGTTGCAATTCGTGAATTTTGGGGTATCATTTAGGCACGGTAAAATTTTAGGGGATTGGTAAAGATGACAGAAAATATTGAAAATACAGATGTTGTTGTGGACGCGCCGGTGGTTATGACGGCGGGGGAAATGTTGCGTAATGCGCGTACAACTGGGCGCAGAAAACGTGAAATTCCAACAATTTCTAAACAATTGTGTATTCGTGAGGAATTTTTAGAGGCCCTGGAAAATGGTCAGTATGATGTAATCCCAGAACCCGTTTATATCTTAGGTTTTGCACGCAACTATGCGATGGAGTTGGGATTAAATCCGGACGAAGTTGTTGAAAAAATCAAAAAAGAAATGGGGCTGGTTTCAGACTGTGTGTCCGATGATGATGATGATGTAAGTGCATGCGCAATGCCCAGTATCCAAGAAGAAAGTTGGGCCAAGGTTGCATTTGGCAAGGCGTATCAGTTTGTTTATCAGAACTGGATTTGGTTTGTGGGTGGCGTTATTGCAATTGCGTTGATTGTGTTTGCGGTTGTTATGCTGACACCGTCAAAGACAGATGAAGTTGTTACACCTGCCCAGGTGGTTGTGTCGGTTGAAGATATGGTCAAAGAACCAGAATACAAACAGCCAGTGCGTGAACGTTTTGGTACAGATAATCGCGCCACGGCGGAAATTATATTGCAGGCAAATAAAAAAACCGGCGAAGCGGGAACGTGGGTTGAAATCAAAGATGCGCGCGGTCGTACAGAAATTAGTCGTGTGTTGATGCCGGGCGATGTGTATTATGTGCCGGTCAAAGGGACGTACAAGGCGACATTTGGTAACGCCGGTGGAATTGATGTGTGGGTTGGTGGAAAATTAGCCCCCCAGGTTGGCCCAGAATATAAGAAAGTTTCTGGTGTGGAACTGGTGCCTGAAAAATTAATGAAAACAGGTAAATAAAATATAGAAAGGGGCGAAAGGAATTTTCGCCCTTTGTATTGAAATTTGTTTTACGTAAACTATATATATTCGTACTATGGCAGGAATAATAAAAATTCGCGGGGCACGCGAAAATAATCTTAAAAATATCGATTTAGACATACCAAAAAATAAGTTGGTTGTCTTTACAGGCGTTTCCGGTTCGGGAAAATCGTCGTTGGCGTTTAATACCATTTATGCCGAAGGCCAGCGCAGATATGTCGAATCGCTGTCCAGTTATGCACGACAGTTCTTGGATATGCAGAAAAAGCCTGATGTGGATTTGATAGAAGGGTTGGCCCCAGCGATTTCAATTGAACAGAAAACAACGTCAAAAAATCCGCGATCGACCGTTGGTACTGTGACCGAGGTTTATGATTACCTGCGATTGTTGTGGGCACGTATTGGTGTGCCGCATTCGCCAGTGACGGGTAAACCCATTAAGTCACAGTCGGTCGCAGAAATGGTCGATTGGACTATGAAAATTCCGGCGGATACAAAAATATTTATAATGGCGCCATTGGTGCGCGAACGCAAAGGCGAATATAGAAAAGAATTGGCGTTCTTGGTCAAGCAGGGGTATCAACGCGCAATTATTGATGGGGAACTGGTGGATTTGTCAGCGGTTGCGCCATTGGATAAAAATAAAAAACATAATATTTTTGTAATTGTTGATCGTTTGCAGATGCCACCGACTGATTCAGATACCGAAGAGTTTCGCTCGCGTTTATATGCGTCGTTTGAAGGGGCATTGCGTCTGGTGCCGGGGTCGGTGTTGGTGCGGCGTTTGGATACGAACGAAGATACACTGTATTCCCAAAATTATGCGTGCCCGGTCAGTGGGTTTACAGTACCAAAAATTGAACCGCGATTGTTTTCATTTAATGCGCCAATGGGGGCGTGTCAGAACTGTGACGGGTTGGGTGTGCAATTGAATATGTCACCGGATTTGGTCGTGCCAGATCCATCAAAGTCAATCCTGGGCGGGGCGATTGCGCCGTGGTCGCGTGGCGGGATGTTAAGTCAGTTCGAACATTTGTTAGACGCGTTACATAAAAAATTCAAGATTCCATTGTCTAAGCCATGGCATACATTGACATCAGAACAAAAAGATTTGGTTTTGTATGGCAGTGGTGATGAACCGATTAAGATAAACTGGAATGGGTTCGTTTATGAAAAACCATACGAAGGTGTTATCCCAAATATCGAACGGCGTTGGCGTGAATCTGATTCCGAGGCAATGCGCACGGAATTGGCAAAGTATCAATCTGAAAAGCCGTGTCCAGTGTGTCATGGTAAACGACTGAATATCCATGCGTTGTGTGTGCGCATAAATGATGCGGATATTATGGATGTTTGTGATATGTCGGTGGATGATTGTTTAAATTGGTTCCGTGATTTGCCAAACCATTTGTCGCAAAAGGATAATGATATTGCACGAATCGTTCTGCGTGAAATAACAGACAGATTATATTTCCTGCAAAACGTGGGGCTGGGGTATTTAACACTGTCGCGGATGGCGGGAACGTTGTCGGGGGGTGAAGCGCAACGAATTCGTTTGGCGTCGCAAATTGGCAGCGGTCTGTCGGGTGTTCTGTATGTGTTGGATGAACCGTCAATCGGATTGCATCAGGCGGATAATGATAAACTGTTGGAAACGTTGAAAATGCTGCGCGACAAGGATAATACCGTTATCGTTGTGGAACATGACGAAGATGCGATGCGTGCGGCGGATTACTTGGTTGATATTGGTCGTGGCGCAGGTATTAACGGTGGTAATGTTATCGCGCATGGTACACCAGCCCAGGTGATTAAGAACAAGGATTCTATAACAGGGCAATATTTATCAGGTGCGCGCAAAATTGAAGTGCCGACAAAACGTCGCGCTGGTAATGGTAAATCGATTGTCATAGAAGGGGCGCGTGGAAATAACCTGAAAAATGTGACAGTTGAATTTCCGTTGGGGAAATTTATCGCACTGACAGGTGTGTCGGGGTCAGGTAAATCGACGTTGTTGCTGAATACATTATATCCAGCTTTAATGCGTGCGCTGTATAATTCTAAAATGGAAACAGGGACGCACGATATTATTCGTGGGATGGAAAATGTAGACAAGGTTGTCGATATCGATCAATCCCCAATTGGGCGCAGCCCACGCAGTAATCCAGCAACATATACCGGTGTGTTTGGTGATATTCGTGATTTCTTTGCGGGATTGCCAGATGCCAAGGCGCGCGGGTATGGGCCGGGACGATTTTCATTTAACGTCAAGGGTGGGCGATGTGAGGCGTGCCAGGGTGATGGCCAGATTAAAATTGAAATGAATTTCTTGGCCGATGTGTATGTTGAATGTGATTGTTGCCGTGGCAGTCGTTATAACGAAGAAACATTGGCGGTTAAGTACAAGGGCAAATCAATCGCAGATGTTTTGAATATGACGGTTGAAGAAGCGTACAGATTCTTTGTTAATGTGCCAAAAATTGCACGTAAATTGGAATTGTTAAAGCGTGTTGGATTGGATTATATTAAATTGGGACAAAGTTCGTTGGATTTGTCCGGGGGCGAAGCACAGCGTATAAAACTGTCCAAAGAATTGGCGGCACGCAGTACAGGCGAAACAATCTATATTTTGGATGAACCAACGACGGGTTTGCACTTTGAGGATATCAAGATGCTGTTGTCTGTTTTGCATGAATTGGTCGAGCAGGGCAATACAGTTATCGTTATTGAACATAATCTGGAAGTAATTAAAACCGCAGACTGGATTGTTGATTTGGGGCCGGTAGGTGGCGCAGGTGGTGGTCGTGTTATTGCAACTGGTACGCCAGAGCAGGTGGCGGATGTGGCAGAATCGCAGACCGGAAAATATTTACAGCGGTATCTGGACAAACCAGCAAAAAATAGTAAAATAAATGCGAAAAAGGAGTAGTTATGTTTGGTTTTGGTAAAAAGAAAGACAAAGCGCAGGTAAACAGTAATATTACTGATGCAGATATCAAGGCGGCGGAAAAGGACCTGGGGGTGGATAAAATGCCGGCCGGAATGAAAGAAACCGCCCAGCGCATGATGAGCGGTGAATTTGATATGAATGATATGTTGGCCCAATTAAAGCAAATCAAAAAAATGAGTAATTTTAGCGGTCTGTTGAAAATGGTGCCGGGAATGAGTGGCGCAGTGTCTGCGATGAAGGAAAAGATTAAAGATGGCAGTGTTGATGCCCAGATTAAAATACTGGAAGCAATGACACCGGCTGAACGCGCAGAACCAGAAAAAGTTTTTGCCAATGCCAAGGCGCGTATCGCAGAAACCGCAAAATGTACCGTGCGTGATGTGGAACATATCATCAAACAGTACACCAAGATGAAGCAACAGATGGCAATGATTCAACGTATGGGTGGTATGGAGGCCGTAATGCAGAAAATGCAGCAACAGCCCGGTCCAAAACCACAGGGGTTGTAATGTCTTTTTTAGAGAGAGGGTGTAGTACACAAAAAACTCAAAGGATATAAGATGAAGATAAATTGGAAAAAATTGTTTGATTGGAGCATCGAAGCCGTTGGTGGCCCAGGCGAAACATATGATAAAAATGGTCGTGTGCGTGGGTACAAAGTGGTTGTAAAGTACACACATCATGGTTCAGATGAATTATTTTTTGGCATGGAAGATGAACATTTGTGGACACAATATGGCAGTCCAGAAAATGCCGCAAAGCAGACGGTGAAGTACTATCAGGATAAAATTGCCAAACAGCGTAAAGTACACTTAGCACGTCAAAAATAATGAAAATAACCAATAAAAAGATTGCTAGTAAAAAATCATCGGTCGCCTGGTTGCAACGCCAGGCGGCAGATCCATATGTTGCACGGGCGCAAAAAGAAGGTTATCGGGCGCGTGCGGCATATAAACTGATTGAAATGAACGAAAAGTTCAAGTTTCTGCGCAATGGCCAGGTGGTGGTTGACCTGGGGGCGGCACCGGGGTCGTGGTCGCAATATATTGCGCGAACATATCCAAAATCGCGTGTGTTTGCGATGGATTTGCTGGAAATTTCACCAATCGTCGGTGTGGAAACGTATCAGGGCGACTTTACATCTGATGCGGCATTGCGTTGGCTGGAAGACAAGTTGGGATTACAACCCGATGAAATTGGCGCGGGCACTGCAGATGTGATTGTGTCGGATATGGCACCTAATACAGTGGGACATAAAAAAACCGACCATATTCGTCAGATGGTGTTGCTGGAATATGCGTTTGATTTTGCGTTGCGTGCATTAAAACCGGGTGGAACATTTGTGTGCAAGTCATTTACAGGTGGCACAACCCAGGATTTGCTGAAACAAATCAAGGAACATTTTGAATATGTTCACCATATAAAACCGCCGTCTTCGCGCAAGGACAGCGTGGAAATGTTTATAGTTGCGCTTGGGTTTCGTGGATAACATCCCCCGTTTGGGGGATTTTTTCAAAGTGCAAATAGCAAAGCGCAAAGAGCAATTAATATTTAGATAAATAAAAGTTTATCTAAGTAATTGAATTTATAACAACTATGGCGTATAATGAATGTGTCGTCGGGTGTTCCGATGACGGGGTGTGAGAACCCGTTCCTTTGCGTCTGAGAAATGTTATGGACGCGCCAAAGATGGCGTGTTTTTTGTCAGATGAAAAATAAAAAAACTCCTGATACCCCATTGGGTCAGGAGGGTTGCGATATATATAAATAAGCACACAATTCAAAGGATTGTTCTCAACCTCCTGACCGTCAAAAAAATGACGGTTTTTGTTTAACAAAAAAATCAGGAGATTGAACAAATGAGAAATAAACATATTTTTATTTGTGCCCTGTGTGCGACGTTTGTTGCGCCCGTGGCACATGGGGCAAGTTGTTTTTATGATGTTGATTGCGAAAGTACAAGTCCATCTGGGGGAATTACGATTGGGCTTACTTGTCCCACGATTACGGTTGGACTGAAAACGTATGTGGGTATCATGAAGCATTCGTTCACGCACACATGCAACTTTGTGTCTGGGTCGTTGTATGGTTCGTGTGGTCAATTAATTAATGCGGATGTCCGTTATGCGTGCTGTCCAGGGTATTATGGCGAATGTAGCGATAATACCGATATTACGACGTGCAGTTGTTCACGATGTCCGCAGTTTAGCGATGCGTCTGGAACGGTTTATGGAACGACGGAGGGACCGGTGGCAGGAAACGCAAGCAGTTATTCTGGCAATGCCCCGTCCAAGACAGATTGTTATGTTCCAGCCGACAAGGGATACGAGGATTCAGATGGGACAGGAACATTTGAATTTACGTCAAAATGTTATTATTCCAATTAAAAAATCCCCCGAATGGGGGATTTTTTAGTGGTTAGTGGTAAGTATCTTACAAGGAGGAAATATGAACAAACTATATTTTTTTCTTTTTTTTATTTTTGTGTTGTGGGGGGCATATATCGTTGGGGGACGTGTTGAACATGAAAAATGTAAGGCTGTTGCAGCAGATGATGTTGCAACCCATCAGATGAAATTTATTAGATTACAGGAGGATATTAATGCAGAGGCTGTTAGTCGTGGGGTTGGTGATATTCGTCGCGTCCTGCGCGAAAAATACACAATTGCCGAATAATGTCTGTGCGCCAATCGTATGCGAGCCGATATATGGACGGGCGGACGACTGGGGTGTGATAAGCGATGATTTGGCACGAAATATTTACAGGCATAATAAACTGTGCGCGGAATATAATAAATAGTCGGTTGACAATGTTGTAGTTTGTGCTATATTTATAGTATGATAAAAAACACTGACACTTTGATTAATGATATAAATGCGCCACGTGTGCATCACCGTGCCTTGACGGGGTATTTGCGGCGCAATTGGTCACGCAATCCGAATGAGTTAAAGCGAATTGTTTATAATACAGATGTGTCACAATATCTGGGGGCGTTGCCACCACAGTTGCGGGCGCGTGTTCCGCGGGAACAGATTGCGACCGTTACAGCACAGTTTCGCGACAAACTGGAAAACTTTTTAATCGACAATATTGTTGATTTGCGGGCAATGGAAACAGATCGGGTTTATGATTTGTCGGAAATTGGCGATTTGTTTGGCACGCAGTGTAGTCTGGTGGCGCGCGGTATTAATGTATATGGGGTAAATCCGTGGTCGGGGTTGTTGGGGTTTGTGTGCAAAATGTCGTTCCCGGAAATTGGCGCGCATTATGCGTTGAAACTGTATTATAACCATATTCCAGAAGTTACGCATTATAGCCACGGTCCGTGGTTTGAAGTTGCGACCGCATTGGCCACTAACAAGGCTGAGCCGCATGATAACGTGCCAATGTATATGGCATCCCTGCGGTACGAGAAATATTTGCTTAGTCAATGGGCCGGTGACAGGGATGATGGTGTGCCGCAACGCGATAATAAATTTAAGGTCTTTTGTACGCGTACTGATGAAGACGAGTCCAGAAATCGTCGTGGTGGGCGTCGAATTGACTGGGGCGAAACATATATGACAAATTATGGTGGTTTGTCGTATCATGGGCGTAAAATATACCGCCAGGCACTGAATATGGACGAAGTAGGGCTGCGTAAATCAATTGTACGTGCGCGTAATAATTTTGAAAAACGTGACGTGGCGAATGCATTGGAACTGGCCGGGTTGATTGCGTGGTATGATGATAATCAGCCGTTATCCCAGTTCCTGTATCGCGTTCAAAATCAACGCTAGGGTTTATTCGCCAACGACCAATCCAACCAATCGTTTGACGATTTGGGCATTTTGTGCATCGCCAGATGGGGCGTATTCCACGAATTCAATGCTGGTTGCATCGTCAAATTCACGAATCAGGTATTCGGCGGCGTCTGGGGTTATGCCGTCGGGCGCGGGGACAAGGACATCGCCAAAATACTTTGGGTCAATCGCATCAAAATCAAACGATACAACAAATGGGCGATTGCCAATTTTATGTCGGATTTCTGCCACTGCATTACGCAAATCGTCGCCTGTTTTCAATTGTTCGGGCGTGCGTGTGTATATGTTATTTGCGCGAACAAATTCGATTTCAGCGGGTTCATATGAACGTGTGCCCAGATAGAATACCCGGTCGGGTGTCAGGGCAGGTTTGGTTTTTAACAAAGACAACCAGCGTTCATCACCAGTACCCATCAATGCGCGAACGTTCGTGCCGTGTGGCGCGCCAGATGCCTGGGCCTGGGCGGATTGGGGTGTGTGAATATCCAAGTGTGCATCAATATACACCAGGCACAGGTCGTTATTTGTCGTACGGTCGGCCAATGCGGCAAAATGCCCATAGTTAACCGAGTGGTCGCCGCCAATCATAATATGTCGCTCGTATGGTGTGGCGGCATAGATTTTTTGCTGAATCTTGTAATTTTCGCCAAAGCGATCGCGGGCGCATTCGTCCGCATCGAACGCGTCGGCAACAACCGTTGTCCAGTCTGCGTTTGGAAACATTTCTTTGATTGCAGCCGGGGCCAGCGCAGGCCCGCCGTTAATCGCAGTGCGCAGGCATCCGCGACCGTATTCGATACCCATTATATTATTCACGATAAGACTCCACTATACTTTCGGCGGCGTTTTTTAATCTTTGTAATGATTGCTCGTACGTGGCACAATCGCGTGCAATTTCAGAGCGGTATGCATCGCGCAGGTTGCCCGCCATATAATAACAACCCTGCAGATGTTGGACACAATATTCGTGCCCGGTGTTATATGCGTTTTGACCACGGACACGACTTTCCATATCTGCCCAGTTGATATCAAGGGCCGCGTCCAGGTTTGTCCATGAATTTTCATTGGTGTATTTGCCAACTGTTGACATCCAGTATTCGTCCATTTCGGCGTCCGTCCATGTGTTTGTTGAACGCATTGTTAAAATCTGGGTAATCAAATTTTCAATCGCAGGTTGGTATTCCGAATCGATTTGGGATAATTTCGAACTGCAATAGCAACGGTTGTACGCGGTGTTTTCGCGTTCGCAATACTGGTTCATACATTCTGTGTAATCGGACAGGCATCGCGTGGATGATACGCGTTCTGTGGCGGTGCTTGCGGTCTGGGTTGTCGCAGAACGATTTGTGTATGTTGTTGGATGACTGCGATTTGTTGCGGAGGTTGAAACCACAGTTTGCGTCTGGTTACCACGCAGATTGCCGCGACGCGCCACAACGCGGCGTGCGTTTGGTGTGGATGCAGTACTTGATGCAGTTGCCGAACGTGCGGTGCTTTTTGCGGTTCGTGGTACAACGCGTCGCGCCCCAGACAGTGGTGTTGTTTTAACGACTGTGTCAATCAGGTTTGAATTCTGGGTCGGTGTTACGCCGGGGTTCAGGTTTGTACGCATCTGGTTATTCATATATGGGTACATGTAATTGTAGTTATAACCAGTTGTGTTGGTCATGCGCGCGTCGCGTGTTGCGGCGGACGCGTTGAAAACCAGGGCGAAAAATGCAAAAAAACAGAATATTCTTTTTCTCATTACTGTAATGATAGAAAAATTGATATAAAAATAAAAGAAAAATTTGCAATCAGAAAAAATGCTGTTATAATAGCCCATGTTTTCGGGGTGTAGCTCAGTCTGGTAGAGTGCTTGGTTTGGGACCAAGATGTCGAAGGTTCGAATCCTTTCGCCCCGACCAGAAAATTCAAACCGTCGCATTTGCGGCGGTTTTAATTTTCTGTTTGGAACGCGTGGATTCGAACGACAAAATTCTTTTGTCGGGTTCGAATGTTACCCTCGTCCGTCGCATAAATGCGCCGCGACTGCGGGGCATTCGTGACGATTTCGCTGTGCTTTGCGTGCAAAATCTACTCATTGTCTCCCCGAGGCATGAGATAAACAAAAATACCGCAGTTAGTGCGGTATTTTTATTTTAAACTTTCGGCGGCGGTGCGTGCCAATGTGTCAACGCGTTCGTTCATTTCATCGCCGTTGTGGCCGCGTACCCAAAACCAATGGATTTTCTTGGTCGATGCCAATTCGTCCAGTTTTTGCCACAGTTCTTGGTTTTTGACCGGTTTTTTGTCCGCAGTGCGCCAATTGTTTTTCTTCCAATTTTTTATCCATGATTGCATGCCGTTTTTTACATACTGGCTGTCGGTGTGGATTTCCAGTTCGTCGTGTCGGCGCGCCGCCGTCAATGCGCAAATCACCGCCATTAATTCCATGCGATTGTTTGTTGTGTTATGTTCGCCACCACTGCGTTCGGCGGTGTGTGTGCCGTCGGTCGCAACAAATCCCCAACCGCCGGGGCCTGGGTTGCCCAGGCAAGAGCCATCAGTCCAAATTTTTAGCATTTTATATGTGTCCTTTTTATGATATAATATCACACATGAAGTATATTTCCAAAGATTTAAAAGACATGGCAAACGCAGTGCGCGCGTGGGCAATGTATGCAATTCGAACGGCGGCCAGTGGGCATGTCGGAATTGTGCTGGGGGCGGCGGATGTTGTGACGGTTGTGTTTGCGAATTTTATGCGCCGTGGGCGCGACCGGTTTGTGATGTCGGCGGGACATGGCAGTGCACTGTTGTATTCTGTATTAAAGTTGGCGGGATATAATATTGGCGATATGGAATCTTTTCGCAAAATTGGCGGGTTGCCCGGACATCCAGAATATGGTATCGATGGGGTTGATGCAACAACGGGGCCCCTGGGCCAGGGGGTTGGGAATGCCGTTGGTATGGCAATTGCGGCAAAAATTCAAAACACAGATTCACGTGTGTATTGTTTGTGTTCGGACGGTGATTTGATGGAAGGCGTTGCCCAGGAATCAATTGCGTTTGCAGGACGATATAAATTAAACAACCTGGTCTTATTATGGGATGATAATGGTGTCAGTATCGATGGTGTGGCGCAGACTGATATTGATATGCCGGCGCGTATGGTGGCGGCTGGATGGCGGGTGATGTCAGTTGATGGACACGATTTTGCACAAATTAACCGTGCGTTGGAAAATGCAAAAAAATCTGATTTGCCGGTGTTTGTTCAATGCAAAACCCAGATTGGACGTGATTCGTCTGTGGCGGGAACGCGCAAGGCGCATGGACTGGCAATCAATGATTCTGAATTGATGCAGTTGGTCCAGAAATTTATTTCGCCGTGTGGTGATAATCTGTGGCGAAATGTGGCTATGGAAAATGTGGCCGTTGTGTCGGGAAATGAACAGTATAATTTGCCACATGCGGTCTTGGCCGATGTGCCCGAAAAAATATCGACACGCGAATTGTCGGGGATGTATTTGGGCGCGTTGTTGGGTGCGGGCGCAGATATAGTCGGGGGCAGTGCCGACCTGGGGGACAGTACGAATGTGCATGTGTCTGGGGCGTGCGATATAACCAATAATGATTTTACGGGGAATTATATAAATTTTGGTGTGCGCGAAGGTGCAATGGCGGCAATTTTAAATGGCATGGCGTTGTCGGGGCTGCGGGTGTTCGGTTCGACGTTCTTGGTGTTCAGTGATTATATGCGGCCGGCTATGCGTTTAAGTGCACTGATGGGCGTGCCGGTGGTCTATGTTTTAACGCACGACAGTGTTGCAGTTGGCGAAGATGGCCCAACACATCAGCCAATTGAACAGTTGCCATCACTGCGTATGATTCCAAATATGAATGTGTTTCGTCCATGTAATGGGACCGAGGTGATTTATGCATGGCGACGTGCGTTGACGGAAAAGGCGCGACCATCATGTATCGTTTTGTCGCGTCAGAAATTTAAACAGTATGCAACACCGTTGGGCGCGGATTTGGCATGTGGTGCGTATATTATTCGACCGGCAAATTCGACGCGTGTTCGTGCAACAATTATTGCCACAGGCAGTGAAGTTCCATTGGCGATTGCGGTGGCGGAAAAATTGGGTAATGGTGTCCAGGTCGTGTCCATGCCGTCGGTCGCGGATTTTCGTGCACAATCCCCAGAATATAAACAACAGATTTTGCGTGGCTTTGTCGTAGCGATAGAGGCATCTGTGTCCGCCCCATGGTTTGAATTTGCCGATGCGGTGGTTGGAATTGACCGTTTCGGAATGTCTGGTGATGGAAATTCGGTTTGTTCGGAACTGGGGTTCAATGTGGATGCGATTGTGGCCGATATTCTGGATAAGATTAGATAGAAATGTCTGACTATGTTTTTACATTATCATCAGGCGAGGAAATTCCAGTTGTAATCACAACACGGCGTGGTGTGCGAAATATTACACTGCGACCCAAAGTCGCGCCAAAGCGCGAGATTTGTATTTCCAAGCCGTGGCTGGTGTCGGAAAATGCGGCGATTAAGTTTCTGGTTTCAAAACAAAAATGGATTGAGTGTACATTTCAAAAATGTCCGGTCAAGGTTCGATTAAAGCCGGGTGACAATATCGAATTTCTGGGGCGTGTGGTGGAATTGGTGCATGTGCCTGGGATGCGGTCTAATAGATTTGAAGGCGACAAATTGTTAATTGGTGGTGCGCCAGAAATGTTTGAACGGCGTATCCGTGATGTTGTTAAGGCGGAATTTTTAATCGAATTAAAGAAAATAATACGTACTGCGCCACGGGAATTTTGGCCACGTCGCATTGCGTTGCGTGACACAACCAGTCGCTGGGGCAGTTGTTCATCAACAGGGACGATGTCTTTTTCGTGGCGGTTGGCGTTCGCACCGGTTGATGTTATGCGATATGTTGTGATGCATGAATTGGCGCACACAAAACATATGGATCATTCGGCGGAATTCTGGGCGACGGTGCGTGAATTGTACGGGTTTGGGGTTGAACGTGCAAAACGTTGGTTGACCCAAAATGGTGGCACGTTGCATCGGTATTTTTAATTGTGAAAACGTACCTGTGGCGGGGTGGGGCGGTTTGATGTATGATATAGATATATCTTTCCGGGGCGCAAAAAAAATCGCCGGCCACAGATGTTAAAAGCAAGAAAATCTTTTCTTTCGTCATTTTGTGGGCTTGGTGGTTGGTTGCGCCCCGCCTGAATTTTTCTATGTTTTTACTTGAAAAAATTAAAATTTGTCCTAAGATTAGTGGGAAATGTGTAATAAAAATGTATTTTTTGTAATCTTTCATCACGCCCGTGCGGGCGAATATTAGCATATTGTGTATTTCTGTGGTATAATTGACATTGATAATGTCGTCGGTTTTCATATAAACAATAGGATTTAGTAAAATGGATTTGAAACCAACAAAACCGTTGTCAGGTTTTATAGAATTGTTGCCCGCACAGCAACGTTGCTTTGATTTTTGTGCGGCGCGTATGTTAGATGTGCTGAAAACATCCGGATTTAATCAGTTGGATTTGCCGGCGATTGAACGCGCAGAAGTTTTGACGGACAAAGATAACTGGGATGAAATCGAAACCCAGATGTTCTTGTTTCAAAAAGGCGATACGAAAATGGGACTGCGTTACGATGGAACGGTCGGATTGTCGCGGTATGTCGCGGGACATCTGAACGATTTGGTGTTTCCGTTCCGTGCCAGTCAATTTTCGAAACGTTATCGTGGTGAACGTGCGCAGCGCGGTCGCTATCGTGAATTTTATCAGATGGACATGGATATTATGGGCGTTAATTCGCTGTCCACGAATTATGATGCAGAAATTATTTCTGTGATTCAGCGGACGTTGGATTCTGTGTCTGAATTTATTGGTGAAAATGCGGTGCGTGTCGGTTCGCGCCCATTCTGGGATGCGTTGTTTGATTATCTGGAAATGACAGATGGCCAGAAAAAAGATGTGTTCGTTTTAATCGATAAAAAAGATAAAATGGGGGATGAAGACTTTGCCGAAGGCTTGCGCGATACGTTAAACAACCCAGAAAAAGAAAATCAGATTAAGTCTGTATTTACAAATGGGTATTATGATTTCTTGAACAAGTCTGACAAGTTGGATTTGGCGGTTGCTGAATTAAACCAATTTATGAAAACACTGGAATTGTTCGGGGTGAAAAATGCCGAAATCGACCTGTCGATTACGCGTGGGTTGGCATATTATACCGGTCTGGTGTTTGAATTTAAATTGTTAAGTCATCCAGAATTGGGAACGGCGGCCGGCGGTGGTCGTTATGCCGATTTAGCGGGCAAGTTCAGCAAGACCAAGATTATTGGCGTTGGTGCGGCGATTGGTTTTTCGCGTATATTTGTCGCGCTAATGGAATCGGGCGCGATTGATTTGTCGCGTTTTGAATCGCCGGTTGATGTTTCTGTGCTGTGTATGGGAAATGAAAACCTGGGGTATGCGGTGTCTGTGTTGAATGCGTTGCGTGACGCAAACATTGCGGCGGTTGCGTATTTGGATGCGGATAAAAAGTTCAAAAACCAAATTGAGTACAGCGATAAAATAAAGGCTAGATTCAGTGCGATAATTGGCGAAACGGAAGCAAAAAATCAAGTTGTTGCGTTGAAAAATATGGCGACCGGCGAACAGCAGAGTTTGACGGTTGGTGATGCAATAAAAGTTGTGCGGGGTGAATAATTATGATTGTTGAACAGAAGTTGAAAGATATTCAAACGCGCGCAGCCGAAATTGAGGCCCAGATGAATTCAGGTGCAGTGTCGGGGGACGAGTTAACAAAACTGTCCAAGGAATATTCGCGTCTGAATGAAATATTGCCGATGATAAATGAATATTTTCAGACGGTTGTGGGTATCAAAGATGCCGAAGAAATGATGGGTGATGCAGAGTTACGCGAAATCGCGAACGAGCAGTTGCATGAACTAAACCATCGTTTGCCGGAAATTGAAAAGAATTTGCAAATTGCGCTGTTGCCACGTGATGCGGCGGATGACAACAGTGTGATTATGGAAATTCGTGCGGGTGTTGGTGGTGAAGAGTCGGCATTGTTTGCGGGCGATTTGTATAATCAATATAAATCATATGCCCTGCGCCAAGGGTGGAAGGTTGAGGTTATCGAAGAAAATGCAACATCGCTGCGTGGGTATAAAGAAATTGTGTTCAAAATTGATGGCGCGGGCGCGTATGGTCGTATGAAATTTGAATCCGGTATTCATCGTGTTCAGCGTGTTCCAGAAACCGAAGCAGGGGGGCGTATTCATACCAGTGCGGCATCTGTTGCCGTTATGCCCGAGGCCAAAGATATTGACGTTGTTATCGATGACAAAGATATTCGTATCGATATTTTCCGCGCGTCTGGGGCGGGTGGCCAGCACGTTAATAAAACCGACAGCGCGATACGTATTACGCACTTTCCAACCGGTATTGTTGTGACATGCCAAAACGAACGTTCGCAATTGCAGAACAAGACGGCGGCGATGGCGGTTCTGCGTTCCAAGTTGTATGAAAAGCAGCGCATGGAACAGGAAAATGCCAGTAATGCATCGCGCAAGTCCATGGTTGGGTCGGGCGACAGAAGTGAAAAAATTCGTACCTATAATTTCCCGGAACAGCGCGTAACCGATCATCGTATTAAACTGACGCTGTATAAGTTAGATGATATTCTGGCCGGTGGGATGGGGCTGGATGAAATGATTGATGCGTTGATTGCGGCCGATCAGTTAGAGCAATTGGCGAATATGGAGTAGATTTGTGCGACGCAAGGCGACAATCAAGGCGGTTTATACACTGTGCGAAAAGGCGTTGGGCGGAAAGTTGCCTGTTGAATATACTGAATATGATAAAAGGTTGCGGTATCAGCGTAGCACCCTGCGTGATTGTTGGCAATCGTATGCGGATTTTACAAAATATCAGTCAGATGTTCGGGATTGGATTGTGGAATTTGAGCAGAAGGGTGGCTTTGATAAGATTGTCGCAGATACGTGGCGATGGTGTTTGGGAATAAATAAAAAATTACCCGTAAAAATCCAAAAACAACGTTAAAAAAATCCCGTGACCGCGGGATTTTTTTTGAGATATGAGACATGAAACATGAGATAGGAATACTTCACTAAATAAACTTTTATTTATTTAAGTATTTGAATTTGTGGCAACTATGGCGTATAATTGTTGTGTCGTCGGGTGTTCCGGTGATGGGGTGTCGAAACCCGTTCCTTTGCGTCTGAGAAAAGAGTTTGAATGCGCCGATGCTGGGCGTGTTTTATCAGATGAAAAATAACAAACTCCTGATGCCAATTGGGTCAGGAGGGTTGCGATATATATAAATAAGCACACAATTCAAAGGATTGTTTCGAACCTCCTGACCGTCAAATGATTGGCGGTTTTTTGTTTAACAAAAAATCAGGAGATAGAACAAATGAAAAAAAATTTACTGTTTGTGGTTGGGGCTGTGTGCTCGGTGGTGGCGTGTCCAGCAATGGGGGCATACAACTGTTATCAGATAGCGCAATCGTCAGAATATTTATGCGACGGTGCTTTGTCACAGTATCAGATAACGGGGGTGAGGCCAAGTTTGGATATGTTGGGTGGCGGTATGACGATGCCAGGTTGTGCCAGCAGTGATTATTTTGAATGTTGGGCATATACATCTGGCAGTAATACGGTTTATGTTCCGTGGTATGACTGTGATAGTTGTATGGCTGGATATACCAGAAAGTCTACAACCGCGCAAATGGGCGGATGTGGAAATGCCACATATTATTATTGCGAAGAAAATTGTACCGGGTGCAGTAATTGTACGTCTGATACGACGTGGTCCACAACGGGTACGGACGGATATGAAAAAAAGGTCACACGCACGTGCAGTTGTAACACGTGTATGATCAGCACTTCATATCGTTGCGCCGCCGGATATTATGGCAGTTCAACAAACGGTACATCGGGGTGTACGCGGTGTCCGTCGTCGGGTGGGGTCTATGGCACAAGTGCCGCAGGCAGTACCGCGATAACATCGTGTTATATTCCGTCTGGAACGTCGATGACAGATAGTGTAGGAACGTATGAATATACGTCAAATTGTTATTATAGCGAATAAAAAATCCCCGTTTCCGGGGATTTTTATTGTTTAAAATGCGTATTTGATATTCATGCCACCAATCCATCCGTCGCGGGCGCCGTCGCGGCGACCAAAGTGCGCAGATATGTTAAAGTGGTTTACATATTTTTCCAGCGATATGCCATATTCGCGATAGTTGTCGGTTTCAAGTGCGTCGGCGACAATATCATTGATGTGTGTGTCGCCACCGTTGTCAAATATCATTACATATTTGGCGTTCA
Source organism: Alphaproteobacteria bacterium (assembly GCA_015062495.1). Lineage (NCBI taxonomy): Bacteria > Pseudomonadati > Pseudomonadota > Alphaproteobacteria > Alphaproteobacteria bacterium. Next base: position 119,540 of record SUUN01000001.1, read on the forward strand.
GTGCGCCGAACCATCCGTTTGCGATGTGCTTAATCGCGCGCAGGGTGGGGGTGACTTCGAACATGCTGAATAATGCGTCGTTCTTTAAAATATCGCCGGATGCAGATGTGTAATCTTCGCCACGAATCCATGTGTATCCCAGGTGTATGCCGGGCTGTAATGTAAATGTGCCGTCCAACGCAAAATCGTATGTGATTTCTGTTGCAGCGCCAACCCAGAAATTTGAATGTTCGTCGGTGCCGAATATTGTGTCGGTGGTGTTATTTAATACGCCACCGTCAACTGTTGCAAACAGTCCCCAATTGCCGAATACGTTGCCGTTATAGATGCCAAAGTGACCGCCCTGGGAATCGATTTGGATTTCGTTGTTTTGTTGGTCGCCGTCGATGAATCCGGCGTACATTCCCCATTTAGATACGCCACCCGCGAATTCAGACAGGCCGCCTGCGATGCCGAACATAAATGTGTTTATATTGGAATCTAAGTGCGCGAAATTGTCAAATACAGCGTCGTCGCCCATATGTTGCCAGTTCAACCAAATGCTGTTCAGTGCGGCATCGGCATTGTAAATGTCGCCGCCACTGCGACCGGCACTGCCGTCGTCGTTATATTCGCCGTACATCGGTGCGGTGCCGTACATTGGGGCACGGCCGTATGTGGTGGCAGGATTTTCACCGCGTTGGGCGGAAATTGATTTGGCGCGTTGTTTCTGTGCGCCCATGTTACCGCGCATAGATCCTGCAAATGAAGAAATTGCAGTTTGTGTAATTGTGTGTTGAATTGATGCGATGTTGTGTGCCGTAATTGCGTTTGCATAGGCGTGTGTGTTTGTCGCGGCGTGTGCACCAGATGTGCCCAACAATGACAATAAAGAAATTGTAAAAAGGGTTGTGTGTTTCATGTTTACTCTCTTTTTGTTCCCCGAATTATGTTTGATATTATAGCATAAATTCCCATTAAATAAAATGATAATGTGTTTTTTATTGAGAGTTTTAGGAAATCTGATATCATATGTGCTGATATGAAAAACGCAAAAGATGAATTTATAGACAGACCTGTTGTTATGGTTGGTTTAATGGGGGCGGGCAAAACCAGTGTTGGGCGTGCATTGGCGCGTCGACTGGGGATTCCGTTCGTGGATTCGGATAAGGAAATAGAAGCCGCCGCCGGATGCAGCGTGGTTGATATTTTTTCGCTGTATGGCGAAGAAGAATTTCGTCGTGTAGAACAGCGTGTGATTGAACGTCTGTTGGATACGCCGCCGGCGTTGAAGGTGATTTCAACGGGCGAGGGGGCGTTTATAACACCGGCCGTTCGTGAAATGGTGTTGGAACGTGCGTTGTCGGTGTGGTTGCGGGCGGATTTAGACTTGTTGGTCAAACGTACCGGTGCGCGTGATACGCGTCCGCAATTATTGAATACGGATAGTAGGAAAATCTTGCAGCAATTGATAGACGAACGTTATGGAATTTATGCGTTGGCAGATATTACTGTTGAAACGCACGATGAAAATTTGCGCAAGACACTGGGGGCGGTGTTACGTGGTATCGAAGAGTATTCTAATAAACAAGATAAGGAGTAAAAATATGGCAAAAAAGAATAAGTTAATCAAAGAATTTAGCACTTTTGTTCAGCGCGGTAATGCGATCGATATGGCGGTTGGTATCATTGTTGGTAGTGTTATGACCAGTGTTGTTAATTCGTTGGTCAAAGATGTTATTATGCCGCCGATTGGGGTGTTGATTGGTGGGGTTGATTTTTCCCAGTGGTTCTTTGTGTTGAATAATCCGGCGGGCGGTCATTATGAAACGATTGCGGCGGCCCAGGCAGCGGGGGCGACGACCTTGAATTTGGGGATGTTTTTGAATTCTGTGGTCAGTTTCTTTATAACGATGTTTGCGATATTCTTGTTTGTGCGTACGATGAACAAAATGCGTGATAAAAAACCGGCGAATACACATGCGTGCCCGTATTGCAAGTCGACGATTAATAATGCCGCGACCAAGTGTCCGTTTTGCTGTTCGGATGTAGAGGCGGTTGAAACCGGCGCAGTCGTTGAAAGCGATTTGAAGAAAGGTGTTAAAGAAGTGGCAAAAATTGCAACACATGTTGCAGATGGCGCGTTGGATAAAATTAAAAAAATTAAAAAGATTACAAAGCGTTAGTTTGCAAACGTTGATAAATTGATTTAACTAAGGGCGGGGCAGAAATGGCCCGCCTGAATTTTGGTGGTGACGGACGGATTATGTATAGTTTTGTGTTTGGGTGATGTTTGTGATATAATTCATATGTATTTTTATCAAAGGGGGTAAATATGATTATAGTTGGATTGTTGTATATAATTGTTTTAGTTTTGGTGGTGTTGTGGTTTGTGGCGTGGATTTCGATGCCTTTTAAGTTGGACAGGGTGAACCAAAATTTAGCAGAAATAAAAGAATTATTGCGAGAACAGAATGGGGGTAAAACGGTGCGCAAAAAGACTGTGGGGTAGTGATTTATAAAAGGCGCATAATGTATATTATGTATAGTTTAGTGTGCTGTGGCACACGTAAACGTATACATAATATAGATAATTGTGGGCTTTGGTTTGTGTGTGTTTGCTGTGCTGTGGCACACGTAAACGTATACATATACAATGCGAATGTGTTGAATAAGTTGATAGCCACTTCGTCGATCACGTCCGGATGAATTTGCCTTTCCCGACCGATGTGCAACAATAGATTCCGATCTGGTTAGTGTTTTGGTTTGATTTGTGGTACTATAATATTGATGATGGATTTGATTGTTTTTGTGATTTGATGAAAAGTTAAAGTTTTGTGTTGAAAGTTCTGGGCAATGATTTGTTATTAGGCTTATAAATCGATTTGGTCGATTTGTTGGTTTTTGGTTTTTTTGGGATTGTAAAATGTCCGAAAAATGGTGATTTGCGCCCTATTCTGGCCCAAAAAATCGAAAAAATGGCGGATTTCTGCGGGTTTGCGGGCGTTTGTGCGCCCGGCGGGGCGGTTTTTAGGGGCGTTTTTGGTGGTGGGGTGGGTGATTCTTTGTGGCGACGGTTGATTTTGCGATGTTGCTGGGCTAGAATAATGTGTATGAGATTAGATCAGGCATTAGTTCAGCGTAATTTATATTCCACGCGTGCACGGGCGGTGGCTGGTATTCGTGGTGGATTGGTGACGGTGAATGGCGCGCCCGCTAAAAAGCCCAGCCAGGATGTTGGGGATTCTGATGTCTTGGTTGCGGGTGAATTGCCCTATTCCACCGGTCGTGGCAGTTTGAAATTAGCGCACGCATTAGATTATTTTAAAATCAATCCAGATGGTATGGCGTGTTTGGATGTTGGTGCCAGCACAGGCGGATTTACCGAGGTTTTATTAAAACGTGGTGCGGCACGTGTCTATGCGGTGGATGTTGGTACAGATCAGTTGATTCCAGAACTGTGTGCGGATGCGCGTGTGGTGTCGTTAGAGAGGACAGATATTCGCACCCTGTCTGTACAATCGTTGGTTGATTTGGTGGTGGTTGATGTTTCATTTGTGTCGCTGACTAATATTGTGTCTGCGTTGGTTCCGTGGGGCGCGCGGGATATAATTGTTTTGATTAAGCCCCAGTTCGAAGTACCGCGCGATGTTGCCGCGCGTTCCAATGGGGTTATAAAGTCCGCCCAGTGGCACGAATTTGCCAAAAATCAGGTTATTGAATGTTTTGAAAAACATGGATTTCAATTGGGTGGAATAACGGAATCGCCGGTCAAGGGCGGCAGTGGTAATACCGAATTTTTGGCACGGTTTATAAGATAAAGTTATTCGTATGCTTGTGTGTCTTCGCGAACTTTAATGTTTTGAAATACTTTATCAAGAATTTTAAATTGTTCTGGTGTAGTGTCGGCATAGTGCGCAGGCATTAGAAATTTTCGTATTTTGATACGTGTTATGCCACTTGATATGTGTTGTTTGCGATAACGCCAAAGAGTGCGGATGCCATTTTCAATAATTAACAGGTCTATGTCACTATAACCAAATTTTTTGCGCAGTTTGTCTATGGCAATTTTTGCTTGTTTATTAGAAACATGCCTGTCAGTCATGTAAACTAATAATACTTTTTCGTGGGCTGCGAACACGTCGCGAAAGCGTTTAATTTTTGGTGCGTATGTTTCGACTGCGATTCTGAACCCTTCGACAAATGATAAATCTTTTGGGAAGTCGTGTGCAAATACCAATTTGGTTTTTGAATCCCAGAATCTGTAGTTGTGCCATTTTTCAATGCGTTCATATTTAATTTTCTGCAAACGTTCCGCAACTAAAAAATCTTGAAAATCATCCAGAATTATTCGAATGCGCCCTTCGAATGTTCCGCGTTTAACCCAATCGAATGGAAATTTACGTCCGATAGGTCGTAAATTATAGTGTTTTAGGTTTTGGGTGCAGTTGCATCTATCGCCCAGTGGGATAATTTTATCGTATATAATGTTTCTCATATTAGTATTATAGTTGTGTTTCTTTTATAAATCCTATTTCAGTTAAGCCATTAACTAAAACCTCGGCAAAGAATGCGGTCATCTGACAATAGAACCAGAAATCGTGTGCATGAATCTGTAAAAAACCTATTTTAAGCCATGGTTTCATGTGGCCAGTGTAATGTCGTACCACAATTTCGTTTTGTGGACAGTGTGTAATGAGATTTGATTTTACATTGAATCGCACATCCAATGGTTGATAATTTTTATCAAAGGCTTTGTTTAACACGTCTTGGTCGTTAAAGTACCTGGTTGTGGCTGTCATGCGTTCTGCGGTAATTAATTTGGGCAACATATCATTTTTGCGCCATTCGTTGCAATCTATTAGCATTACACCAGAATTAAAATATAGGTGTTCTGGTGACAGTAATGCAGCCGTGTATTGATTGTTTTTTTTGATTGGATTTTCATATACATTTGGGTCAGGTACCGCGCCAATAACATAGCCGTTTAAATCTTGGGCGTATAGGTCTGAGATGTCTTGCATTATAATTGTGTCGCAATCTAAATATATAACTTTGCCCATTTCTGGTTTTAGGTCTGGAATCAGTAATCGCGCAAAACATGCGGTCGTCAGATAATTGCGCAGTTGTATATAGCCAAACTGGGTATTGGAATCTACGGGAATAAATTCAATTGAAAAATTAGAGAATTTTTCATGTAGCATTTCCATTTTTTTGCGATTCATTGGTGTCATGTCGCAATCTAGAATATAAAATTCTATAAATGCGTTCGTATTGAACAGCAGGCTGGCCATTGATACGGTTGCGATCGGTGCGTACTTGTTGTCGCATGCATAAAATACAGGAATATGATTTAATTTTTTTGTTTTAGTAGTGTCCATTCTGAAATGTCCTTTTTAGTTGGTTCCCATGGATGACCGTGTGTTGTCGCGCGCGAAAAACAGTATCGACAAAACGGAATTGGGCGTGCGCAATAATTAAATACATCATGGGGGTGTAAATGTTTGTTATATATGTCCAGGCTGTCGGCGGCACATGGTCGTAGATTTGTGCCGAACTGGCGATTAAAATAGTGAATATATGCTACGATTGGACAGTGGTATAGACGGCCGCGATATAAATTTATACACCGTGTGTGTTGGCAGTTAATAAAACTTTCGGCGCCATTTTGACGTCCTAAAATATCCAATGGTTTGTGGTATAATGTCTTTTGACAGTAACCAGTGCCGCCAAAGAAATCGAGTGCAACATTGTATTTTTGTGCCAATTCGTTAACGGTTTCCCAATCTACGTGGATGGGATATTTGGTTGGCGATATAAGAATGCTGTAACGATGAGCGGCTTGCCAAAAGTCTGGTTTTTGTTGCGGTAACAGTATTCCGTTTGTAATAAAACGTATCAGGGATTTTGGAAACGCCAGACGTGCATATTTTATAAACGGAATTACGTCCGGGTGTAATAATGGTTCGCCGCCATACAGTTCCAATATTTTGACATTGCCACGTGTGATTTTCCGCAGGCGGAAAATATCACGTTTGAAATCGGCCAGTTTTAATTCAAAGTCCCCTGCCCGCGCTAGGCATGAAAAATGTGAACATGATTTACAGTTTAAATTACAGTGGTCGACCAGGTGAATGCTGACCTGGGGAATGTGATCCAGGGGGACAACCTTACTCATTTGGCCCATGGCACTGTCCAGGCTAAGGCGTTGTATCATGTCGTCGATTGTGTTAATCCAACGGCGTGTTTTACGTGATTGGGCGGCGTATTCGCGCAGAAAGTTATAAGAGTCTATTGTGTCGGCAATAAAATCATTTGGTGTGCGATATCCGCCGTGTACACGAATTATATGGTTGCAAAAGCATGCGCGCGATGTAAAAACGCGTGGTTTATACATTATGCATTGACGCACGAACGCATCCCATCGTGTGATTTGTGTTAATTTATTTTTTATTAAAAAATCGCGTTTAAAAAACGTTGTTTCTGGGTATGAATTGGCACCATTGAAAAATACAGAATTCACCAATGGCATACCGTCAGCCTTGTATGCAAAGAATGGATATGCAAAGTTTGTTGGCGATGATGCGCGAATGTCGGAATTTGATTCCCAATGAGTTTCGGCGCAAAAGAAAATCATGTCGGTATTTTCATCTTCGGCAATTTTGAGTAATTTTTCAATTGCATCGTTTGTATACAAATTGTCATCATTTGTGATTAATATGTATTTACCACGTGCGCGTGATAAATCCAAATGATCATGAATAATTTCAATGTTTTTATATGTTTGACGTTCCAGCCAGGCGGTTGCCTGGCTGCGGAATAATTCGTTGTCGCTGAATTGAACAAAAATAGAGACCAATGGTGACATTCTGGTTCCGTACTGTGTTATTATGATACAAAACTCATAGAGCCATCTTCGAAGCAGATGCCTGTGCCTCCGCTGCCGGTGCTTGCGCTGGTGTCATAGATAAAACGTCCTGTGCTATCGTATAAACTCTCGCTGTCACTGTCAGCTTCGGATAAATGGAAATAGCACATGTCGAATCCTGATGAATAAGTCAGGAAGCCTGATCGGTTATCGTCGCCGTCGTGTGGTGGACAGGCGATGCAACTGATGCCAGATAGCGATGTGTAGTCATTGCCGACCGTGGCGCCCTTTAATTGATAACCTGATTGGGCGCATCCGATGATACGGAAAGCATTGGTGTATGTATACCCATACAGTGAAGCCACCAATTCTTGAGTCCCTTGGCATCCTTCGCAGGCCAATGCGGGTTCGACGCACCACTGTTTGTCTGTTTCGCATTTTTGGTATTTTACACCGTTTTGTGTGTATACGGTTGAATCGCATGTATCTGCTGGGGGGGCGCCAAAAACACTTTGTGTTATGCTGGAGCGATTATTTTCAAACCAGGTTGTCCCACAAAACCATGGTACGTTATCACTGGGGCCGGCTAGTCTGGTGGATGTAAAGTTGTTTGGATTCATATACCAGTCGCCGTTTTCATAAAATGGGCCGGTTGCGTAGAATCCATCGCCACTTGTTCGAAATTCACAATTGTTTGTTGTGAATATTGGAATGCTGGTATAGCTGCTGACGGTTATGCGACAGTCGGCGTTTGCGTTGTCGCCATGCCCAAAATTACATCCACTCAATTTGGTTGTCGTGTCACTGCATGTTGCAGCGGGTATAGCGTTAGCGTTATTTGTTGTGAAAAATATACTGAATGTGCCGATAAATCCGCCACATATACGCCACCAAATATTAAGTAATCCTTTTTGCATGTTGTTTTGTCCCCTCCTCTGGGTGTTCTTCTTATTTCGTGTGTCTGTTCTAGGAAAACGGTGGTTTAGATTCGGCGGATTTTGTTGTTGACTTTTTATTGGAAAATATGGACAATATGTGGGTTAAGTATGTCGAAAACAAACCACCGTTTAGATTAGGCAATGTGTTTGTTTGTTGTTTTGTACAAAAATCAATGTGTTAGTTGCGTTTCTTTAAGGTTTTAAATTGTCTGGACTTTGTGTGTTTTTCGCGGTACTATTTGCCGGAATTTACACAAATATAGGATACAATATGGCAGAAGATATCAAGAAAATTCATGAACGCGAAGCAAAATGGCAACAGAAATGGCGCGATGCGCGCGCATTTGTGCCACGTGATGATGGCAGTAAACCACGTTTCTATACATTGGTGGAATTTCCGTTCTTGTCCGGGGCGGGTATGCATGCCGGGCATATGATGAATTATTCGGGTATTGATGTCTTGGCGCGTTTTCGCCGTGCGCGGGGATATGATGTACTGTTCCCAATGGGGTTTGACGCCATGGGTATCGCCGGGGAACACTATGCAACCAAAATTGGCAAACATCCGGCGGATGTCGCGGTGGAATTAATCAAGGCGTATTCTGATATGATTGACCGTGTTGGGTGGTCTGTTGATCCGGAAACACGCGTTTCTACGTCTGATCCAGATTATGTAAAGTGGACGCAGTGGATGTTTATTCAGTTCTGGAAGGCTGGGTTGGCGTATAAATCCGCCCTGCCGATGAATTGGTGTCCATCATGTCGCACAACGTTCACAAATGAAGAATTAGAAGACAACAAGTGTCCGCGTTGCCATGGTGTTATCGAGAAAAAAGAAAAATTACAGTGGAATTTGGCACTGTCAAAGTATGCGGACAAATTGCTGGATGGGCTGAACGATGTTGATTTCGAAGAACGTATTAAAAAAGATGAAATCAATCTGATTGGCAAATCGCGCGGGGCGGATGTTGATTTTCGCGTGGGCGATGATGTTATGACTGTTTATACGACACGTGTGGATACAATCTTTGGTGTGACGTTCTGTGTTATTGCGCCGGAACATAAATTGTTGGCAAAATGGCTGGACGAAGGGAAAATTACAAATGCCGACGAAGTGCGCGCATATATCAAGGAATCAGCCGCAAAAACTGAAATTGAACGTACGGATGCAACCCGTGAAAAAACAGGTGTCGAATTAAAGGGTATTCGTGCCGTTAATCCATTTACGGGACGCGAAATTCCGGTGTTTACATCGGACTATGTGTTGGTGGACTATGCATATGGGACAATTATGGCAGTGCCGGCACATGATGGTCGCGACTGGGACTTTGCGAAAAAGTTCGGACTGGAAATTATTCCGGTGTTGGCCGGTGGCGAGCCTGATAAAGTCTGGGAAGGTGACGGGGCGCATATTAATTCAGCTTTCTTGGATGGTATGGGCAAGGATGACGCCATTGCCGCTGCGATTAAGTATGGCACAGAACATGGGTTCGCACGTGGGACAACCAAGTATAAACTGAAAGATTGGGGATTTTCACGTCAGATGTATTGGGGTGAACCAATACCGATGATTCATTGTGATAAATGTGGTTGGGTGCCAGTGCCAGATGACCAATTGCCAGTTATGCAACCGTACATGTCGGATTATCGTCCCACAGACGAAGGTGAAGGCCCGTTGGCACGTGCGACGGATTGGGTAAATGTGCCCTGCCCGTGCTGTGGCGAAATGGCAAAACGCGAAACAGATACTATGCCGGGTTGGGCGGGGTCGTCGTGGTATTTCCTGCGATATCTGGACCCAAAGAACGATAAAGAGTTTTGTTCGCGCAAACAGATGGAAAACTGGATGCCGGTGACACATTATAATGGCGGTCATGAACATAATACGCGTCATTTGATTTATTCGCGTTTCTGGCATCGGGCGTTGTATGATTTGGGACTGGTTAACACACCAGAACCATATGCCAAACGTACCGCCCAGGGATTGCTGATGGGGAATGACGGTTACAAGATGTCAAAGTCCCGCGGTAATGGATTTATGGTGGCAGATTTGGTTGATAATGTCGGTGCAGATGCGGGACGTGTGGCGGTTTTGTCACTTGGACCGTGGGAAAATAATGCGGTTTGGACCGACGGTGCGTTGGCGGGGGTGCAGCGTTTCTTGAAACGTGTCGAAAATTTGGCGGATAATTTGACAGATGCACCAATGACCGCTGATCAAGAACGTTTGATGAATAAATTAATCGCAGATGCAACGGAGCGCCTGGAAAATATGAAGTTTAATACGACTATTTCCGCGATGATGGAATATATCAATGCGTTCCCAGGGGGGACAATGCCCCGCCCTGCGTATGAAGCGTTGTTGCAGGTGCTGAATCCATTTGCACCACATTTAACCGAAGAAATGTGGGAAAAAATTGGGCATGATGAAATGTTGGTGTTCACGCCATGGCCGACGTTTGATGCAGCAAAGTTGGTTGAAACATCAATGACGATTGTTGTGTCGGTTAATGGTAAACGTGCGGCGGACTTTGTAGTGCCGGCGGATGCGGATGAAGCAACCATTGTCGAAGCGGCACGCGCGGCGGCGGCAAGTAAACTGGCCGACGTGGAAATTATCAAGACCATTGTCGTGCCGAAAAAGTTAGTGAACTTTGTGGTAAAGAAGTAAAGAAAAACCGCCGAAATGGCGGTTTTTTTATTTGTTGTTTTTGTTTTATCGCAGGCCCTTGGCGCGACAGCATGCGGATGCCGCAGCCTTCCAGTCTGAGAATTGTTTTGATGGGTTGCGCAAATCACGCCATGGTTGCCAACCATTGCAACGCTTTTTCGTGCCAGTGCCACTGCATTTAGCATAGCGGCGCAAGGAACAGGTTTGATTGGAAACACGTCCGGTGTCGGTTGTGCATTTTACAACCACGTTTTGGTTTTTTGCGTCGTTTTGCCCCAGTTCCTTGGACGATATAACCTGGTACGCGTTGGCGGCGCATGCAGTTGTTAAAACGACAATTAATGACAGCAATATTTTTTTCATCAGTCATCCCCCATATGCATATATTATACGAATTTAGCATATAAAATACAACAGGAATAAATTATTGGATAATTGGATCTGTGGTTGGATAATGACAACTGTTTTCACGTGTCAATTTTACACGGTTCATCCAGCCGGTTAAAAATACATCTTGGCCCGGTTTTGATGCGCATTTTATGAAGTATTGTTGCATGGCATCCATATAATCGTTATGCAGGTCGCCGTTATAGTTTTCCGTCGCCATAACAATTTCACTGTCTATGGTGTTGCGTTCGGGTATGCCCAGGACGCGACACAGATTGCGTATGGCTGTAACCGGGCCAGATGCCCATCCGAATGTGAATACATCACTGCGAATGTAGTCGGGTAATTTATCAATGCCGTATTGGGCATAGTATTTTCGGTGGGCGATGTTTTCAGCGTCAGCGCGGGTGATGTTGCGGACGTCAATTTCGGGATTGTTGTTTTGTGAGATGCCATAACATGTATAGCCGCCGGAATCGTTTGGGTGGTTGCCACAGCCACCTTCGGCGCGGAATGTTGTTATCATTGTTTTTTCAAATGCCGGATCGGATTGGCGGTATTGCCCACTGGTCAGGATTTTGTTTGAAAAAACGTTGCTGCGCTGTGGCGGGGTGCATGGACCGTCGTGGATGTGTGGACTGGCAATAACTGGTTGGCCGTTTGTGGCTGTGCCAACGTTTGTGACCGGTGGTTTTGGTGCGGGGGATGCGGTTTCGGATGTCCCAGGTGTTTCAGATGGTTTCGATGGTTGGGGACGATCGCCGATTGCGATGGTGGCATCAACTGCGCCCGGTGTTTGGGGACAACGTGTTGCGTCCAATGGGTATTTTGCACAATATTGTGTGTTGGTCATGGACGCGATATCGTTTTGACGTATGGATTCTGCATGGCGCAACATATATTTTTCTTCGGATTCGATGACGACAGGTTGATATGCGCTGCGCCCGGCAAATGGTTGATAGCCGGCGGCGGCACTGTTGCGACGTTCGATAAATGATGCGTCCATGGATGTTGTTGGAAATGATACGGGACGTAAAAAAGATTGGGCCGCGTGGGCGTTGGACATCATGAATAAAACGATAAAGAATATTTGCGCCCTATTCATTTGTTGTCCATGGTTTGTCATTCATTATCAAGTAGTACAATTCTGGATTGTCCGAGCCTGGATTTCGCAACACAGGACGCACAACAAATATGTCAATGTTGCATGGGGCGGCGGTGTCGTCTTGGTATTCGGTTAAATCCTGGTGAAATTTGGCGGCAAAGTCCATTGCCTGTAAATACGCTGCGTCATCGTCGGCCGCACTGACCGAGTCGCCCGCCCACATCAGCCACATGCCATGATTGACAACGTTTTCTTGGCCCTGTAAATCATCTGCGGATAATAATAACAGGGGTGCAAAGTCGACACCACTGGTGAAATCGCCGGTGCTGGTTTCGGTCCAGTCGTACATGTCGCCGGCGAATTTAATCGCGCCGTACAACAGGCCGCCGGTTGCCTGGATTTTGCCCAGTGTGCCAATGTTTTTCATTGTTGAATTGAACAACCAGTCACGAACACGGGTGGATATTTTGCCACTGCGTCCCATTTTGGCGGCGCGTTTAATTAATTTGTTGCCAGATACGGCAGCCTTGCTTGCGCGTACTGTGCGCGCAATTATGTTGCCGCGCTGGGCGGTGCGGATTGCGCGCAGGCCGCGCAGACTGTGCCGATATGCGTTCAGTTCGGAAAATGTTTTGGTTGCATCGCGATATTTTTTTACATCATCCGCCGATTCCAGTGTTTTGATTGTGTCGTTTAATTTATCCAGTTCGCGGGTTTTGTCGGCGATTTTTGCAGCGTCGACAACCGTATCCAGTGCCTTGATTTCATCAGTTAATTTTGCCGCGTCGCGTGTGGCGCGTACGTATTTTACAACGTCGTCTGATTTTTCTAATGTTTTGATTGTTGTGCCCAGGCCCTTTAATGCGCGGGATGCGCGGGCGGATTTCGTCGCACCTGATATTACCAGACCACCCCCCATTGTTGCAACTGTTATAACGACATCCAGTGCCATTTCGGCATATGAAATCCATTGCAGATTTACATCGCCCGCGACATAGTAATCGTTGGTGTCGTCGTCGATATTAACGGTGTGTTCACGCATAACTGTGTTTATGGTGGTTGCGTCGCGGGATACGGCACTGCGGTCGGTGCATGTGCCGCCATTGCCCGATGGGTATAATTTATCAATATTGTTTTTTATATAGTTCAGTGAAATTGTGTTGTTTTTGTTTGTGCCAACAAATTCATCCAATGCACCATGTTCGGTTACCATAATAGCGTACCAGGCGGGATCTGTGTTTGTCCATATTGCATCATCATCGCGTGCGCCGATGCGTGGACTGTCCCCGCCGGACGGCAGGTCGCGCTTGTTCCCCAGCATAATGCGTTGTTTTAATATCTTGGGCTGGGTTTCATAGTTAATGACAATTTCACGTCCCCCGGGGAATGTATATTGGATGGGGGTGAATTTGATTGTTTCGTCATCTGGTACATTTGCGATTTCAGGACATGCCAATACAGTATTTAGCACATCAGGTAATGCAAATGTTTGATAAATCCAGGTTTGAATATCGGTTTCGTGTGCGGTTTCATCGACTGTGTTGGCGGTTCGGGCAAGTGCGTCTGCAAATGCGCGTGATGCACATTCGGTGGCCGGCGCGTCATCTGCCCACGCAGGGGACAGAAGTAATGTGGTCAATATTGTAAACAATAATGATTTAATCATCAAGGCGCATCCCGTCAATTAATAATCCTGTGGCACCGTTATCCGCCGGCATTAATGTAGACGGGTCATACAGCGGCGCACCAACATAAAGGTCAATGTCGTCTTCGTTCCAGTCGCAGTTTCCTTTGTCTTGGACGTCGGATGCAATTTTTGCCTTGGCGGTTGCCCATTTTTCGTTTGTTGTCATAAATACGTTGCCCGCAGATGGTAAACCGGTGTTTGAAATTTCGCGTAAAACATAGTTGTTCGATTCGTCAATGCACAGGTTTTTGCCGAATATGGGTTTGAACACCTTGGTGTTCAGGTCGTCTGTTGGTGAATTTAAAGAATCTTTTGAACAGGATGTATAACAACCTTCGCCTTCGTCGGTGTCAGTGCAATTCATTATTTGTGGATTAAATCCTGATTCAAGATAACTGTACACGCTGGCGATGCCACCGGCCGCAGCAATGGGGGTTGATATTGCGAATTTTGCCAGTGCACCGGTTAATGCTTTGCTGGCCAATGCTTGTTCGGCTGTTAAGGCGGCGGTGGCATTGGCCAGTTCTGTGTTTGCAGCGGCAACTTCGGCCTGAACAGCTTTTTGAGCGGTGCGCTTTGCAGCGGCCTTGGCTGCTTTGTCGTCAATCAAGTTTAAGGCCCTGGTGCCAGCGGGGCCCTTAATCGTGCCGTTGGCAATGCCAGCTTGAATTTCTTTTTTTATCATGGCGTCTGTTACGCGCTTTTTGCCGGCACTTTTTAAACTGGCCTTGGTTGAAATGACGACTGCATCGTTCGCAGCGGCCGTGGCGGCGGATTTTGCGGCGACAACCGCTTGGTCGCGGGCGACGGCTTTGGCGGTTGTTTTGCCGGCTTCTTTGACGGCTGCTTCGGCGGCGGCTTTGGTTGCAGCCTTGGCGGCTATGTCAACACCCAGTCGCTTAGATGTTGCGTCAATAACGGCTGTTTTTATTCCTTTTTTTACACCAATTTTGGTCAGGTTTTTTGCGCCCTGGACAACGGCAGTTTTTCCCGCCTGGACGGCGACGCCACCCGATCCCCATGAAAATACCGCCGCAACCGCGGTTGCAACCCACAATAATGCGTCTATGCCCGCCTGCCATGATCGGTTGTTTTCGCAAACAAATAATTGGCGACTGTCACCAGTGGTGGTTAATGCCGCTGCGACTTCGTCTACTAAATAATCCCAGTTGACTTCAATAAATAAATCGGGTTCGCTGACGGAAATGTCTTCGTCGGGACTGGTTCTGGCCAATAAATAATCACGGCAAACGTCAATATTTTCTGTAAAAAACTCAACCAGACCATCTGATGAGATAATAACAACGTCATTGTCAGAATCAACATGTTCTTGTAAATTAGTGGCAAGGTCGTTTGCCAATGCTTGCAGGCATTTATCTGTGTTTGCGTGTGCGCCAAATGCTGTTATAAATATAACAGAAATCGCGATGATGAATTTTTGTATAATTTGTCTTATCATTTTGGAAATGCCGCTATTATTCTATCTATTAACTGTTGACGTGCTGGGTCGACTGTGTCAGATCCATCAGACGAGCCGGGTGTGCCAGTGCCAGAGTCTTTTTTTTTACAACGTTCGTCGTCGGGATGTTTTTTACAGTATTCATCCAAACTCAGATTGTTATAATCGCGTATTCGTGCCAGTTTTTCTTGGCGGCGCAGGTATGCCTCTATATTTTCAACTTCGATTTCTTTGTATGCGCGGGCGTCTTTGAACGGTGCATAGCCGGCCGCCGCGTTTTCCATGCGTTCGGTAAATGATAAATCTGCATATGTCGTTGGAAATTCGGTTGTGCGAACCAATTTTGGTTGTTTTACACCGTTGGCCGCCTGTAAATCTTTTAATTCCTGTTTCCGGTCCAGAATTTCCATTTGCCATTCTTGTAATTTAGGGCTGAGTGGGTTTTGCATTTCAAACTTTGAACCGTCGCCCATTGTGCCCATGCCCGTTGTTGTTGGGAATGCAGCACCCGCCGATGGGGCGGCAATGGCATTTGTTTTCAAGTATTGTTCAAACGCGGTGTCAATGTATCCACCACAGGAAGATGCATAATTGCCATTTGGCATTTGGGATAACTGCAACATGATTGATGGACGAATGTCGGACAATTGCGTTGTTATGCATTTGTTGCGGTTTGCACATTCCGCCGCCACCAGGTATGATACCACATTTTGACAGTCGGACGTTTCAACAGACGGGCCGGTTGCATAGACCGCAGTTGGAAAACGCTGATTATATGGGCCATTGGGATTCCAAAATGGGTTTGATGAATAATCCTGGACGTTTTGAATAACGCCATATTTGCTCATTACCGTGTTGGCATGGGCAAATGACGCAAAAAGCGCAGAAAATATAATAAATAAGTTGAACTTCATTCTCATATCCGGGTCCCTGTTGTGGTAATTATAGCAAAAATAGGTTTGCGATTAAAGACAAAATTCCACCAAGTAAAAAGAATGGTGCAAATGGGATGAATTTCTGGTTCTTGGCGCGTGCCCATATTGCGCCGGTTATGCATGCAATAATCAGTGCCAGTGCCAGGCCATTTGTCCCCAGCCATAATCCCCCCACCCCAATCAGTTTTATGTCGCCCATGCCAATTGGTGGTGTTGCGTCGGGGGTGCGGCGATGAATAAAATAATCAAATGCAAATCCGATAATCGCAGACATTGCGTATCCAAATGTTGCCCCAATTACTGCATTGCGCATGTCAATTGGAAATCCAAAAAATGTAATTAATATCAGCCCAATCAGCATTAATGGGAAAAGATATGCGTCTGGGATTATGCGACGGCGAAAATCAGCAATGGAAATCAGTGTCGCACAGCCGATTGCGCCCACTAATAATAAAATGAAAAAGATGTAAAAAATCATGTTTTTCCCCCTTGCCTTTCGAATCGGATGCGTGCTATAATTGTACTATAATGTATAACAAGGGTTTTGTAAAATGAGTAAAGGTTGGGATAACGCAACGCTGAAAAAATTAAAGGCACTGACCGGCAAGGGGTTGTCTACGTCCGAAATTGGCAAGCGTTTGGGTATGTCCAAAAATGCAATTGTGGGTAAGTTAAATCGCCTGGGGTGGAATGCCAAGGCGGGTGGTGCAACCGCTGGTGCTGAAAAAAAAGCAGAAGTAAAGAAAACTGTGGCCAAGCCCGCGGTTGTCAAAAAAACAACGGTAAAAAAATCAGAAGCGGCCAAGAAAACGGTTGCCAAGAAAGCGCCAGTCAAGGCAACAGCAAAAAAAACGACACCAAAAGTGGCCGAGGCAAAAACAGACACCAAGACAACTGCTAAAAATTTGGCTATGCATCAGCGTATTATTCAACATTCGTTGGAGATGGCAAATCTGAAACCGAACCAGTGTCGTTGGCCGATTGGTGATCCGGATTCAGAACATTTTCATTTTTGTGGTGAAACTGTGTTCATAGGCAAACCGTATTGCTATGAGCATTGCAAGCAGGCGTATCAGTTTACACCGCCAAAGAAAAAATAAAGCGTACTTGGGGAAATAAAGCAAAATGCCGAACGAGAGAGAAAATTTATATCAGCCACTGACATATGTTGACCTGGATATTGCGGGTAATGCGTTCCGGGCGTTCTATGATGTCGACAACAAATTGGTTATGGTGTTGGACTTTGTGGTTAATGATGTTAAACCAAATGTTTTGTTGGTGATAAATCCAGTTGGTAATCGCAAGTGGGACGATATCCTGATGAATGACTATGCGGTGGATTTAGAAACCATTCGTCCCAAGAAAGATAATAAATACCAAAAGTTGGATATAGAATATACCGGGTTGTTGGAATACGATAACCTGATACGCGCATATAATGCAGGAAATGACCTGGCAAGTGCGTTGGCAGAATTGGAAGCGTTTCGCAATATGGCAGCGCGACGGGCGGCCCTGGAACGTTTGGGGGCGGCGGATATTGTCGCAGAACGTGCGCGCGAGACGATTGAAAAAACAAATGAAACAATCAGTGCTAATCAGGCGCGACTGAAAAGTTTGCGTGGCAAGTTGGCGGAACAGCGTCGAAATGTTGGGAAAGAGCCAACCAAACAATCTGCAGCCAAAATTTTAAGAACTGAGTCACAGATTGATGCAGCAAGCGATAAAGTTGCACGTGCAAAAAAACGTTTGGTCAGTGCACAACACAGATTGGATGCAGCAACAGTGGATGCGGATATGGCGCGTGCAATTTTGGCGCGTTTGGACGACGATGGAATTGTGGAACATACTGTGCCGACCACGCCAATGCCAACAGATGTGGTCAGTTTTGAACAGCCGTCTGTTCCAATGGCGACGACGCCACAGTTTACCGAAATTACACCATTCCAAGAACCGGAATTTGATGAACCAAAGGCAGAAGATATGGCAGATGATGAAGTAAAGCCGTTGTTTGATAAAGATCCAGAAATTCTGGATGATGAAATTGCGTTTAAACCGATTGACTTTGATTTGCCAAGCGGGGCGGTTGCGCAGTCTGTTCCAGATGTGCCACGGTATGATGAGTCCGCGCCTGTGACGCCATTGAGTTTTGCGCCACCGGCCCAGTCGCAACCGGTTGAACCGATTGCTGCGCCAATGTTGGACAGTTTGACGTCGGTTGATTTGCCGTCGGAACAGATTGATTCTGAGTTAATGGCGACGATTGCACCCGTAGCCGCGCCCCAGGAATTTGTTTCGCCTGTGGCAGATGTCGCGCCGGTTGTGGCGGATGTAAAACCTGTGGCGGATGTGTTGCCGTCGCAATCGCCCGTTGCCCCAATGCCAGAGGTTTCACCAGCCCCAATCGATACAGGTATGCGGCCAGTGTCACCAATAACGGGTGTGGCTGCGGAAACGGCAACGCCGATCCGTCGCAAGCCAACGGTGCTGTATTATGTTATGCTGATTGTGCTGATTGTGTTGTCTGTGTTTACGTTGTGGCTGTATCAGAAATCGGCAAATGATACATTGCCGGAACTGGGGGCACAGACTAAACCGGTCGTTGAAGAAGCAGATAGACAGGATGTTCAACCAGAAAAAGATGTTGCGGTTGATGCGCCATCGCCGTTTATTGCACAGCAACAGGTTGAAATACAGGTCGCAGAACCCGTTGTGGTGCCAGAACCTGTGGTTGCAGAGCCGGTTGTGGTAGAGCCTGAGGTTGCCGATGTGGAATTAGAGCCTGTGCCCGTAACGCCGGCTGTGCCGGTTCAGATGGCGGACGAAGTTGTCCCGGCTGTGCCAGTAGAAGTAACGCCAGAGCCAATTGATGAAGTGCAAGAAGTTGTCGCAGAACCTGTGGTCACGCCGGTGGAGTCAGAGTCCCCGTTCTTGAGTGATGAAACGGTTGTCGCGACGCCACCAAAGCCAATCGTTGATATGGTTGTTGACAAGCCGGCTTATAATGTATCACAAAATGAAAAGATGTTTGTGGCCGACCCGGAATACGAAACAGATGTTGTTGAACAAGAAGAAATAGAGACCTGTGCCAATGGGGATGTGCCAGATGCAGATGGATGTTGCGCGGGTGAAGAATTGGTGGATATGGAGGATGGTACGTTGATGTGCTGTGCCATCGGTACGGATGAATGTTTCCCGCCGATGTTTTAAAAATAAAAATCCCGCATTGTTGCGGGATTTCTTTTATCGACCAAATGTGCGTGATTTGATTAAAAAAGGATTTTGTAATGGCACTGGTCGGTAATCAGTCATTTCTACGCACGCATTTATGCAATGTGAATGTTCTGGAAAATCATAACCCATAATGTGGATGTGACCATGGATGTTTGCAATCGGTGGCATGTTGCCAAATTCTGGTAATGGTTCGTGGGATAGCATTATATAATTTTCAGCATCATAAATCGGGTGTTCGTACACGCGATTAAAACCGCAAGACAGCCACCACGTGGCCGAATGTCCGCGGTCGTGATTGCCCATTATCAGGTATTTGCGCCCATGTAAATGGCGCAACAGATTTGATACTTTGGCCTTGGTCGCGCCATACATTATGTCGCCCAGCCAATAACAAATATCTTGTTTGCCAATGGTTGCGTTATAGTTTTTTATTAATGTGGCATTCATTTCGGCAACTGATTTAAATGGACGGTTGCCGTTCTTGATAATAGATTCTGAATCAAAGTGCGGGTCGGAAAATACAAATTTAGCCATTGTGTGTCCCCCTGGGTTAAAGTGATTTAAAATCTTGGTTCAGGTTTTGCAAAATCTGGACGATTGTGTTCCATGATGTTTGCGGTTCGGTAAACGTGCCAGACATTGCATAATAATCGTCGGACAGTTTGTATAGGGTTTTGTCATCTGGGATTATTATTGCGTCGCGCGCGGCGGTCAGATCGATTTTCTTGGTCGTGTGGCGCGTTTGGTATTCAATGGTATCAATTAATAAATCGTGTGTTTTGTCCAGATCAACAAAGGGTGTCAGCATTGCCACATCATAGTAATGGCGTGAATACGATTTGTCGCAGTGCGGTTTTGTTGTGTTGGCATTGGAATGCAGTGCAAATACTTTGTCCCAAAATGTTTGTTCGTATGATATGGTTGGGATTGCCCCAAACGGTCTGTCAATCGAATATGGTAACAGTGCGCGACATGTTATACATGATGGTCGATAGTGTCGGGGCATAACCTCGATACACAGGTGTCCCGGGCCAAATTCGGATTGGTACAGCATGTGTAATGCAGGTGAAGAAGCGACGCGTTCGCTGTTTTCTGGTGATGGCCAATCGTGATCTGTGATAATTTCAAAACGGCCATCAGCGTTTATAATTTGTGCAATCTTTTCGCGTAATTCACCAAATGTAAAACGTTTGAAGCGCTTTTTGAAATTCCCCAGTTGCTTTTGTGTGTGGTCGCGGGGAATGTCGGTAAAGTTAATAAGCCCCAGGTCAATATCGCGACCAATGCGCCCACCAATGCTGTATGATTTTGACAGGGTTGCACCGCCGGTAAAGATAAAGTTTTCAAATATATAATCGTCGCGAAACAGTGCGTCCAATACAACACATTCCAGATAGTCTTGTTCAGCCAATCTGGGGTTTTTGGTTTTATTAATGGC
Organism: Alphaproteobacteria bacterium; assembly: GCA_015062495.1. Lineage (NCBI taxonomy): Bacteria > Pseudomonadati > Pseudomonadota > Alphaproteobacteria > Alphaproteobacteria bacterium. The sequence continues at coordinate 140,238 of SUUN01000001.1, forward strand.
GCGACGGACCGTCGATGTTATTTCTTTCATGGCATAAATTATAATACACAAAGCGCGTTTGTCAATAAAATGTAATGTTTAATAAATTGACTTTGTGTGGTGGCTGGGGTATGATGTGTGTATGAGAAAAATAATTTGGTCTTTGGTGTTGTTGTGCGCCCTGCCCGGCGTGGCGATGGCGTATGTTAATCGTGATGTGGCGGTATTGCGCGTTATGAACAAAGATGCCGGCAAAGTTCAAGAAATAAAAATTCCTGTTGGGGACGAAGTACAGTTTGAAAAATTGTATATTAATGTGCGTGCGTGTAAACAGACTGACCCGTTCGAAGCCGAAGATTTCTGGGGGTTTATAGAGATTGCCGAAGCCAACAAAGGACAATTTTTTAGTAATTGGATGAGTCGTAATGAGCCAGGACAAAATCCGTTGCAACATGCAGATTATGATGTATGGATGGTTAAGTGCGAGTAAGGTTCTGATATGAAACTGAAAAATATGACGGGGTTTATGCTGGGGAATCCATCTAATGTGTACAGTGTTGGCAGTGCGTGGGCCGATGTAGATTCGCGTGTGTGGGTGTGTGCTACATTGGATAAAGCAAAACGGGTTTTGCGGGAATCACAACAAAATACAATTGGTATGGGATGCGTATGGACAACGATATATCAGGTGTCTGCACATGATATAGTATGCGAAAAAACACATGATGGATTGTTGTATACAAACACACCAACAAAAATCTGTGTGGATCGGATTGTTTTCCACAAAGATGTGCGCCAGATAACAGATGCGGATTTGCTGGTTAATGCGCGCAGGCAACACGGTCAATTCGCCAGATTAATGCTTAGTTTACAACAGGGGGATGTAAGATGAACTTTATAAAAAAATACTTTAAACTTTTTATTGGGGTTGGGGTTTTGATTTTGGTGCTGGTTGTATTTTTCTTTGCCCAGCGCAGCGGAACATTGGAATCAGGAACATTGAAAGATTGGCGCGCTGCGTCGGTGGAACGCCGTGTGTCGGCGGCACAGATTTTGACCGGTGCGGACAAAGATGTAGATCTGTTGGTGGCGTGTGTGGATAAAATGGCGACTTTGCCCGACAGTGGCGAGATGGCAATTCGTGATGCTGCATCACTGTGTCATACGGGTATTCAATTAAAAGATAACTTGTAATATGTGGCGTAGTGTTTTTGCGATTTTGATTCTGGCCGGGTGTGTTGGTGATTATGCCGAATACCCCGGCCAGTCTTATTTAGGGGCACGATATGAAAATTCCCCGCTGGGTGAATGTGCCCCACCCGATCCAGATCCTGTGATACGGTTTGATGCGTTTGATTGTACTACGTTTGTGGAAACTGTGTTGGCCGGTGGGTGCGAGTGTTGCCTGAATCAAATTCGATACAAAGATGGGGAAATTGGATTTCTGACGCGTAATCATTTTATTGAATCTGATTGGCTGAATGCTAATTCAGATTTGGTGCGAAATGTAAGTGGTGAATATGCGCCGACCGCCATTCGACGTGTTGTGATTGATAAAGCAAATTGGTTTCGGGCTGTGCATGGGCTAAATATTGATGTCGCGCCGGTTGTGGTTGATTTGGAGTATGTGCCATATCAATATGTGGGCGATATAAAAATACAAGAACCTGTGATTGTGCTGTTTGTTACTGACAACCCAAAATTTCGTGATACAATAGGTACTGATTTGGCCGTTGTGCATATGGGTTTTTGGTTGCCAAATGGAAAACTGCGCCATGCGTCAAGTAATCAGGGCAAAGTTGTGGATGTTGATATGGCAGAATATGTCGCAGGGCGAATGAAGAATAAACAAAATCTGGGGATTGCATTGGTTGAAATAAAATGAAGAATGAAGAAAAAGTAATTTGTATGGATATGGGAACGCTGGGGGATGCGGGGCGCGGCGATGGGGCTGTGCTGTGTCTGGGGATTGAATCATCGTGTGATGAAACGTCGGCGGCATTGGTGGACAGTAATCGTAATGTGTTGGCGCATATTATTTATTCGCAAATCCCAGAACATCAGAAATATGGTGGTGTTGTGCCAGAATTGGCGGCACGCGCCCATATTTTGGCAATTGATGCGGTGATAAAACAGACGCTGGACAAGGCAGGCAAGACGATTGACGATGTTGATGTTGTGGCGGCGACGGCGGGACCGGGTTTGATTGGCGGTGTTTTGGTCGGCTGGATGGCGGCGACGGGGATTGCACAGTCAACAGCTAAACCATTGGTTGCGGTTAATCACCTGGAGGGACATGCATTAGTTCCACGTTTGTGCGCAACACGTGCGGATGGTGCGGGCGCAGAAATGTCGGTTGAGTTCCCGTATTTGTTAATGTTGGCGTCGGGTGGACATTGTCAGATTTTATTGGTGCGTGGTGTTGGACAATACGAATTGATTGGTCAGACCCTGGATGACAGTGCGGGCGAAGCATATGACAAGGTTGCCAAGATGTTGGGACTGGGGTATCCAGGTGGACCGATTGTGGATATGCGTGCACAAAGCGGAAATCCGCGCGCGTTTGATTTTCCACGGCCGCTGTGTGACAAGCCGGGGTGTGATTTTTCGTTCAGTGGTATTAAAACCGCAGCGCGTACTTTTTTAGGTCGGGCGGAATTGCCGTTGACGGATGCGTATATAAATGATTTTTGCGCATCGTTCCAGGCATCGGTTGTAGACTGTATAGTAAATCGTTTGAATAATGCGTTGCGTGATACACGTGTGCGTGACGCCGCGCCAAAGACACTGGTTGTGGCGGGCGGTGTTGCGAAAAACAGCGCAATTCGTGCGGCAATGGAAAAATTAGCGCGTAAAAATAATATGGTGTTCGCTGCGCCACCGATGAACCTGTGTACGGATAATGGTGCGATGATTGCGTGGGCGGGACTGGAAAATTATCGTGTTGGGCGCATTGTGCGTGAACCGATTGCACCACGTCCACGGTGGCCGTTGACTGAATTGTAATTTTTGTTGTTTTGTGGTATAATAGGACTATGGAAAACTACAAGAAATCTTATGATGCGGCGACACGCAAATTGTTAAGCCAGGCGGCGGATATCGATCGGATGTGTTTGCAACATTTTGATGCGCAATATACCCTGTATGATATAACATATGTATTGCGCAATTTGTACGCAGATGAAAAATTCCGTCGTAAATTTGTGGGGCAAAATATCTTTCGCGGCTTTGTGCCATGGACCAAGGGATTTTGTGCGCTGTCCAGCATTTGTATATATGAGTTGTATGGTGGTTCGGATGTTTGGGTGCCGTCTGCAATTAAATTAGGGGCGTGGGAACATGCGCCGGTTGTGTATCTGCAGAATAAGTTTACAGATACGCCATTTGATACAACTGGGGATCAGTTTGCGCCATTGGTTGTGCCGTATCATGTGGGCGAACCGATTAATAAGCGTGTTCGCGATATGAAGACGCCGAATAAGGCGGAATTTATTAAACGTGTAAAACAAGAATTGGATAGACGGTAAAAACTATGCAAAAATCAGAACCTTTTGTTAGCGCTGAAACGGTTTTTAGTGTGACAGATGCATCTGCACTGTTAAAGGGTGTTGTGGAAACCGCGTTTCCGCGGATAAAAATTCGTGGCGAGTTATCGCAAATTACGCGCGCAACATCTGGGCATATGTATATGACAATCAAGGATGCGGGTGCGGCAATTTCTGTGATTATATGGCGCGGCACACCAGTGTCATTCAAACTGGAAGATGGGATGGAAGTTATTATAACCGGGCGGTTTACAACGTATCCGGCGCGCAGTAATTACCAGATTGTTGCCAGTGAAATTGAAATGGCGGGAGTGGGCGCAATTCTGAAAATGCTGGAAGAGCGCAAGCGTAAACTGGCGGCCGAAGGTCTGTTTGATGAGGCGCGTAAAAAGCCCCTGCCCCGATTGCCACAAAGAATTGGTGTTGTAACCAGTCCGACTGGCGCGGCGTTTCAAGATATTCAAAATCGTTTACGGGAACGATTTCCGGTGCATGTGTTGTTGTATCCGGCGACTGTTCAAGGCGCGACAGCAGCGGCCGAAGTGGCAGCGGGCATTGAATACTTTAATCGTGAAAATAATGTTGACGTTATTATCGTTGCGCGTGGTGGTGGCGCACTGGAAGATTTGTTGCCTTTTTCCGAAGAGGTTGTGGTGCGTGCAGCCGCGGCCAGCCATATTCCGCTGATTTCGGGTGTCGGGCATGAGCCAGACTGGATGTTAATCGACTTTGCGGCGGACTATCGTGCGCCAACGCCAACCGGCGCCGCCGAGGCCGTTGTGCCAACCAAGTTAGCGTTGTCGCAGGAACTGGATAATATGTGGGTGCGATTGTCGGGGAACTTTACAACGCGTTTGGTTAATGCAAAACAGCGTATTGAATCGATAAGTATAAAAAGTCCAAAGCAGTTGGTTATGGAACATGCCCAGCGTCTGGATGATTTGGGGCGGACAATGAATATTATTGTTAATGCAAAAATTGCCGCTGCACATCAAAAAATGGATGTGGTGTCGGCGTTTCCAAATATATTGCAAAGCCGAATGGCGGTGTTAGGACAATCTGTGGCGCATCTGGGACAGATGTTAAATTCGTTAAGTTATAAAAGTGTGTTGTCGCGTGGGTTTGCGATTGTGCGTGATGAAAATAATCAGATAATCAGTCGCGCAGATGGTGGTGTGCCCAAGACAATTGAGTTTGCAGATGGAATTATCCAGATATGATGTGATTATTATTGGTGCGGGTGCGGCGGGGCTGAGTGCCGCGGGTGTCTTGGCGCGTCGTAATAAACGTGTTGTGGTGTTTGATATGGGCGCGCAGCCCGGGCGCAAGGTTTTAGCGTCAGGTGGTGGACGTTGTAATATTACAAATTTGGCGGTAAAGTATGACAGGTATTTTGGTGAAAATCCGGACTTTGTGCGTGGTGCAATCAGTCGCGTATCACCGTATGATATTATTAATTGGGCGGATTCGCATGATATAGCGTTGGTTGAAAAAAATGCGGGACAGTATTTCTGTGCCGATGGTGCGGGTGTGGTTTTGGATGCGTTAATGTATGATGCACATGGTGTGGATTTTGTATATAACACGGCGGTTGACTGTGTGCGCAAAGATGGTGATGATTTTGTTGTTAATGGTTGTGTGGCGCGGTCTGTGATTGTGGCGACAGGCGGCACTTCGTTTGGTGCGTTGGGGGTGTCGGATGCGGGGCACAAGATTGCGCGTGCGTTTGGACACAGAATTGTGCCGGTGCGCCCCGCCCTGTGTGCGTTGGCATTTGACGGCGCGCCGACAGAATTGGCGGGTGTGTCATTGGATGCGATTATTACGATTGGAAAACGGTCTGTGCGGGATTCGTTGTTGTTTACGCATTTTGGCATTGGTGGGCCGGCGGCGTATCGTGCCAGTTTGTATGATTTGAGCGGTGGTATTTCCATTAACTTGGTGCCGGATGTTGATATGTTTGCGGAATTGCGCAATGCTAAAAAAACACAGGGGCGCAAGACTGTGGCGGGCGTTCTGGGGCAATGGATGCCAGCGCGTGTTGCAAAATGGATTGTTGGGGCGAACGTGCGTAATATTGCCGATGTCAGGGACGCAGAATTAGAAACAATCGCGCGACAGATTTCATGCTTGCAAGTGGCGGGGAATAAGATAAAGTATCACGGCATGGCCAGTGCCGAGGTTGTGCGCGGTGGCGTTGATACCAGTCAAGTATCGTCCAAGACGATGGAATCTAAATTATGTCCAGGGTTATATTTTGTGGGCGAAGTGTTGGATGTTGCGGGCGATTTGGGTGGTTTTAATTTACACTGGGCGTGGGCCAGCGGACGCGTAGCCGGCGAAAATGCATAAGTATAAACAAAGGGTTAATTATGGATGTTAAGAAAAAGGTTTTATCGGTCGCGGGACATGTAATTCATGATTTTCATCCCGATGCCGATGTGCAACAAAGTTTTGAAAATCTGGGGTTGGATTCGTTGGATAGGTTTGGGCTGATTGCTGATGTGGAACACGAGTGTAACGTTTCTATGCCGACAAAACTGGTCGATAAAATAAATTCTGTTGGCGATATTGTTGTCGCGGTTGAAAATTTAAAACGGGTGAAAAAAGCACGTGATACGTGGGTTCCGTGTACGTTTAATTGTGCGCTGCAATGTGCGTATATGTCAAATGTGCCCGATACGGCTAAATATCGTGCGACGATTGGGCCGGAAGTTAATTTTTGTGAAAGGATTGCCTGTAATTTATATGGCAAACAACGATAAGAAAATAACCGCCGTTTGGCGGTTTTTTATTTCTGTTCCCCGATATATATGCCCATATTGGCGGCAACCGCCAATAAAGGGTTGTCGGGGGATACGTATGCGTTTGATGTTATTAGTTCGGGTATCTTGGGGTCGGTTACACATTCGCCGGACGCAACAAATTCAGACAATGGGATTGTGTGAACGTTGTCGCATTCCAGTGTGGTCATGACATATGTTTCGCCGTTTTCAATCGCGTTTAATGCACAATCTGCAAATCGTGTGGCCAGTATTCGATCGGTTGCGATTGTATCGCCAGAACGTTGGGTGTGTTCTGGAAATGCGGTGCGGTTTACAATGCCAGCAGCGGTCAGTTTGCGTGAAATCATATCGGCAGGACGGCCGGAATGACCGCGTAATGTAATTCCTTCGGAAACGATAATTATGCCGTAATCTGAATTAGATGATTTGATATGTTTAACTAGATTATCAATGTTGAATTTGATTTCTGGTATTAATATCGCCGATACGCCAGTGGCAATTCCTGCGTGTAATGCCAACATGCCACAGTCGCGTCCCATTGCCTGGACAACGAACCAGCGATGGTGGCTGCGTGCGGTTAACATTAATTGATCGCAGAATGTTGTTAACTGTTGTACAGCGGTATCGAATCCGATTGTACGATCGGTACATGGTATGTCCATATCGATTGTTTTTGGAATGCATATTAGTTGCAAGTCGCGATAGATTTCGCGGTTTGCCCAGGCCAACGATAAACTGCCATTGCCCCCAATTAAAATTAATGCGTCCAGTTGCAGCGCGCGCAATGATTTGCGTAATTGTTTATTAAATGTGTCAACGCGCCCTGTTTCGGCGGCGGTTTCAAAGTTCAATGCGGTTGCGCGTCCGTTGTGCAGAAAACTGCCCGACAGGCGTGCGTTTTCAATTGGTAACAGCATATCGTTTAATTTTATGACCGCCGGTGGGTTTACGCACAGGCCATCTGTGCCATCCAGAATACCGTATACGTCCCAGCCACGCAGGTGTGCGCCCGTCATAATCCGCCATATTGCAGTGTTCAGGCCGCTGCAATCGCCACCTGTTGTCATAATTCCAATTTTCTTCATATAAATCCCCTGTTTTTTGTAAAATTATACCACAAATAAATTGACAAAGAAATATTATTTGGAATAATTTGTCTAAATTAAAATATAACCTAGTTCCGCAGGAGTTTGTGCGATGTCAAAACAGAATAAAAACAATAATATGGGAAAAACAAAACGTTCCACAGATGATTTGATTAATGATGCAATTGCCCAACAAAATGATTGGCAGGAAAATCGTCGTGAATATACGCGTGGATTTTTGAAGTCGCTGAATATGTTTGCGCGTCCGTCGGTCAAAAAACAGGAAAATCAATCTGTGGCCGCCGCTGATGCAGGGATGGCGCGCAGTCGCCACAGCGCATTACGTGCGTATTGGTTTCCGATTGCCTGTGCCATGGTGGTGATATTTATTGCGGTGTGGGTTATGTTTATTCGTGGTGCAACGCAACCGCGTGTTATTGTTGTGCCCGCTGTGCCAGAGCCAGTTGTGCAACGTGTTGATAATATAACAGTGCCGACGTTTGATATTGTTCGAATTGAAAAAGATGGTGATGTCGTTATTGCGGGACGCTGGTTGCCACATCAGAATATTTCAATCATGGTAAATAACAAGATTGTTGCAACAGAACGTACAGATTATGCGGGCGAGTTTGTGTATACGACCTCAACTGCGTGGAAGCCGGGTAATTATACCATTGCTTTGTTGGGCGCAGAACCAGAAGTAAAATCGTCAGACAAGGTGTTCGTTTATATTTCAGATGCAGGTGTGGAAAATTCTGTGTCTTTGTTGATGACCAAAGAAGGCAGTACTTTATTACAGGCGCCGGCAATGTTGCGCGATGGTGACTTGGCAGTATCCAAGATTGATTATTTAGATACGGGTCGCATTGTTGTGTCGGGTGATGGGTTGCCACGTTTGCGCGTGTCGTTGGCGTTAAATGGTGATTATATGGGCTTTGCCCGTGTGTCAGATCACAGACATTTTGGTCTGGGGGCGGATGTCGGCGAACTGGAAAGCGGCAAGGAATATGAGTTGGCCGTGCGTATGCATGATGGTGATGGGCGTACAATCGGGACAGTGCTACATAAATTTGTTATGCCAGAAATGACAGGCGATGATGATACATACTATACTGTCCGTCGCGGGGATTGCTTGTGGATTATTGCACGTAATTTCTTGCGCCGTGGGGTGTTGTTCAGTGTTATTGCAGAACGCAATGCAATACAAAATCCTGATTTGATTTATCCAAAACAGTTGTTGCAAATTCCAACATCGGGCAAGCATTAATGAACGGCAATCATAATAAAATTAGTTTCGCAATAAAAAACACCAATTGGTGTAATTTGAAATGTGCACATTGCAGCGAGTGCAGCGGGCCACACGTTGCGCCAAATATCATGCCATTGGACAAGGTTGAACAATATATTGGCGAGTTCTGCGCGATGCCGTTGCCAAAGTGGGAATACATGGTGTTTACAGGTGGCGAAACAATGGCGCCCTATTTTATGAAACAGTATGAATATATACCGCAGTGTCTGGAAATCGCGGGACGCGCAGGTTTGGCACCGTTTATTAAAACAAATGGTGTGTGGGGAACGGACGATGCGTTGCGTCGTCGTATATTAAACGACTGTGCGAATGCGGCGATAAAAAATAATACAATGACATCAATGGATGTGTCTATTGATGAATTTCATAACACTGTTCCAGCGGTGGCGCGTATTATCCAGGAAATTGTTAGCAGTGAACATTTGGCGCGTTGTGTGCGGGTGTCGATTTCAGGATTAGATACATTGAAATCACATGCGCAGTTTAATTATCTGATTGCATATCTAAAAGCGCACAATATTCATGTGTTCCCGTCGGGCAATACGTTTATTGCGGCACGTGAAACGATTGGGACCAAGATTTTGTTCGATTTTGGGACGCCTGTGTCACAGATGGGGCGCGCAAAACAAAATAATATTGGTGAAGTGCGGCCGGATGGTTCGTCAGATGCGGTTTGGGGAAACTGTTTGCAGATAGATAATGAAGATGTCGCGACGCTGAACTATTTTCATAAAACGCCGGTGAATGGACGAACCGTCTATGATGTGACCCAGGAATTATTACTAAGGACCAGATAAAATGTCAAAAAGAATACCGGATGAAGAACTGACGCCGGCGCAGTTAGCGAAACGCGAACGTCGCAGACTGTATCGCGAAAAAAATCGCGAAAAAATCGCCGCGCAAAAACGTGAATATTATTTGCGTAATATTGATAAGTTTAAGCAGCGCGCACGGAAACAAATGGCAACTATGACGCCAGAAGAACGCGGCGTCAAGGACGCAAAGTATCGCGCAAAAAAACGCGAGCAAATTCGGGCGCGCAAACGTCAGTACTATGTGGCTCATGCCGATGCGTACAAGGAACGCGCAAAACGTTATTATCATAGCCTGACGGCGGAACAGAGAATGGATTTGGCACGTGCCAGAAAGCCCAGCCGTATAGCGTGGCGCGAAAGGAATCGTGAACATTTGGCGGATAAACGGCAACAGTATTATGCGGAAAATAAAGAACGTCTGAAAACGGTTGTTCAGCGGTATTATAAAGAACATGTGGAAGTTTTATCTGAAAAACGGGCGGTGGCGTATACGGAAAAAGTAAACGCGCGACAGATGTGCCCGGCGTTCAGATTTGTTGAATATCTGCGATTGAAAGAAAATGCGCGGTTTGTTGTTGTGTATAAGCCGCATATGAATTTGGCGCATTTGGCGGCAAAAACATGCACGGCAATTCAACAGGCGGATTATAAATTGTGTCCGATTTGCAGAAATGCTAGAATTGCAAAGGATAAAATGGTGGCGGCCTGCCCTATGCCCCGGGTGTTTGAATTTGATGATGCAGTACAGCAAATTCGTAGATTCGCAAAACAGATTGTCGCAGAAAATAAAAGATAAAAATCGTTCTGGACATGGGGGGATTTTTAGTATATTATTTGCCCTGTTCCGACTGCGGGCGTGGTATAATGGTAGCACGTCAGCTTCCCAAGCTGAAGACGAGGGTTCGATTCCCTTCGCCCGCACCACGCTTGTCTTTTGGTTTGTTTGAATCGGGTATTCTCTCTTCTTCGTCTAAAACTCGTTGCTAATAACGCAACTCGTTAAGACTGCGATACGTTTGGATTCCCTTCGCCCGCACCAAGTTTAAAGTTGGTTGTGTTTGAGTCGGGTATCCTTGTGACGCACACATCAATTCGTTGCTAATAACGCAACTCATTGTGTGTTTATACACGCGGATTCCCTTCGCCCGCACCAAGATTGTCTTTTGGTTTGTATGAATCGGGTATCCTCTCTTCTTCGTCTAAAACTCGTTGCTAATAACGCAACTCGTTAAGACTGCGATACGTTTGGATTCCCTTCGCCCGCACCATCCGCTTTCTCTGACGCTACAGCGAGATTGGGGGGTATCCGCTTTCGCTGACGCTACAGCGAGATTGGGGTTGTAATTATTTGAATAAATATTTGACTTTTGATTAGTTTTGGTTCATAATAGGTGCGCAAATCCCAAAGATTGCCATTATTGTATCGCCAGTTCGCAGTATGCGTGTGGTACATCATCCGACGAGTGTTCGTCCTTGATGGCGGTTTTCTTTGTGGAAAAAACAGTTAATAAATATAAGGAGCAAAATTATGGCAACTGTTATTCGTTTGGCACGTTTCGGTGCGAAAAAACGCCCATATTATCACATTGTTGTGACAGATTCACGCAATGCACGTAATTCGGGTAATGTATTGGAAGTCGTTGGTAAATATGACCCAATGCAGGCAAAAGATAGCGATAAACGCGTTATCTTGAAATTGGATGAAGTTAAGGCATGGTTGGCCAAAGGGGCACAGCCATCTGATCGTGTTTACAAGTTCTTGGCCAAAGCCGGCTTGGTAAAACCAAAGGCGATTCCAGTTCAGACCAAAAAACATTTGCAGTCTGAAAAAACACAGATGAAAATCAAGGACAAAGCCGACAAGTTGGCAAAAATTGCCGCCGAAAAAGCAGCGGCAGAAGCCGCAGCCAAGGCTGCAGCAGAAGCGCCAGCCGAAGAAGCACCAGCAACAGAAACAGCTGAATAAATTTTGCTTTGATTGCCCGGGGCGACCCGGGCAAGGTTTTGTTATAAGGGTATGATAAATGGTAGAATGTTATTGCCCACATGCACCGGGGCTGGAATGTTCGCAGGTTGAACGAACAGATGAGTTTTATCGCCAGATGTCTGAGTCGTTATTGGCGAATAAACCGGTGATTTTCCTGACGGGTGGTCAATGCCCTGCGTATAGTGTTGACTGTATCAAGTTGGTCGAATACAAAGAACAAATGAAAAAGCAAAGATAATATGACAGACGTTAAACAAATCTTGGTCGGAAAAATTGTCGCGCCACAGGGTATTCGTGGCGAGGTACGCGTACAGTCTTTTGCGGAAAAAACAACGGACTTTCAGAAGTTTAATGTGTGTAGCAATCGATTTGCAGACGGTGATTTTAAATTTGTGCGCGCAGTGCCAAATTCAAATGTTGTTATTGCCAAGATCCGTGGCGTTGATGACCGAAATGCCGCCGAAGCGTTGCGGGGAACAGAATTGTTTATAAATCGGGACGCCCTGCCCGATTTGAATACGAACGAATACTATCAGGCGGATTTAATTGGGTTTGCAGTTGTACGCGATGGTGTCCAGATTGGTGCTGTGGATTGTTTTCAAAACTATGGCGCGGGCGATATTATTGAACTGGACAATGGTGATATGGTGTCGTTTGTTGGGGCGTCTGTCGACTTGAATGGCAAAGTAATAGTGGTTAGATAAAATGCATTTTAATATACTGACCATTTTTCCAGAAATGTTTCCAGGGACGCTGGCGGGCGGCGTTGTTGGACGTGCGTTGGACAAGAAAATCTGGACATATGATGTGGTTAATATTCGGGACTTTGCTATAAATAACTATGGCAGTGTTGATGATACCCAATTCGGTGGCGGTGCGGGTATGGTTATGCGACCAGATGCACTGGGTGATGCGTTGGATTCAATTAAAAATCCAGGAAAAATTATATACTTTTCGCCACGCGGGGCAACGCTGAACCAAAAAATGGTGCGCGAATTTGTTGCCCAGCCCGATGCGACATATACCCTGCTGTGTGGTCGGTACGAAGGAATTGATGAACGAATCATCGAAGAATATGATATAATGGAACTTTCCATCGGGGATTATATACTGTCGGGCGGTGAAGTTGCAGCCCAAGTTTTTATTGACAGTTGCGTTCGCGTGATGGATAATGTGGTTCACGGTGGTGCGGATACCACCGAAAACGAAAGTTTCGAAATCGGCGGGTTGGAATGGCCGTTATATACCCGTCCGTCAGTATGGCGTGGACGAAGCGTCCCAGAAGTCCTGCTGTCCGGTCACCACGGCAATATCGAACGGTGGCGGAAACAACAATCGGTTGACATAACCAAAGAACGTCGACCGGACTTAATAAAGGAAAATGAAAAATGAGCATTATTAAAAAAATCGAAGCAGCCCAGATTGAAAAATTAAAGGGCGACAAAAAAATCCCAAACTTCAAGGCCGGGGATACATTAAAGGTTCACGTCAAAATTAAAGATGGTGATAAATTCCGTATCCAGGTTTTCGAAGGTGTTGTTATCGCACGCGATGGCGGCATGGGGAATAATGCATCCTTTACAGTACGTCGTGAATCATACGGTGTTGGTGTGGAACGTAAATTCCCACTGTACAGCCCTGCAATCGAAAAGATTGAAAAGGTTCGTATTGGTAAAGTACGTCGTGCAAAGTTATTCTTCCTGCGTGGGTTGTCAGGTAAAAAGGCGCGTATCGTCGAAGACTTGGCAGCAACAAGTGCAGAAAAGAGTGCAAAATAATAAAACCCGCCAATTGGCGGGTTTTTTTAGTGTCTGAAAAATCCCCCAATTGGGGGATTTTAATTATTTCTTTTCAGAAAAGTCCGCGTCGACGGTGCCGTCGTCGTTTTTCTTTTCTGTGTCGGCGGATGCGCCCTGCTCGGCCTGTTGGGCTTTGTAGACCGCTTCGCCCAGTTTCATGGCGCGTTCGGTTAACGCTTCGGTTTTTGATTTCAAACTGTCAACCGTTGCGTCAGCCTTGGCCAATTCGTCGGCTAATTCTTTTTTCGCATCTTCGATTGCTTTTTTATCATCTTCGCTGATTTTATCACCGTGTTCTTTCAGTGATTTTTCAATGCTAAAGATAGCGGTTTCGGCGGTATTCTTGGCCTCGGCCAGTTCGCGTTTTGCCTTGTCCGCTTCGGCGTTGGCAGCGGCTTCGTCAACCATGCGTTTGATTTCGTCTTCGGACAGACCGCCGTCGGATTTGATTGAAATCGCCTGTTCTTTGCCGGTGCCTTTGTCCTTGGCCGATACGTGTACGATGCCGTTTGCGTCGATATCAAATGACACTTCGATTTGTGGCATACCACGTGGGGCCGGTGCGATACCTTCTAGATTAAATTGGCCCAGTAATTTGTTGTCCGCCGCCATGTCGCGTTCGCCCTGGAATACACGGATGGTTACGGCCGACTGGTTGTCTTCGGCGGTGCTGAATACCTGGGATTTCTTGGTTGGGATTGTTGTGTTGCGGTCAATCAGACGTGTGAACACGCCACCCAATGTTTCAATGCCCAATGATAATGGCGTTACGTCCAGCAACAGAACGTCTTTGACATCGCCCTTTAATACGCCACCCTGGATGGCTGCGCCCATACCGACAACTTCGTCTGGGTTCACGCCCTTGTGTGGTTCGCGACCAAAGAATTCTTTGACCGTTTCGGCAACCTTGGGCATGCGGGTTTGACCACCGACCAAGATAACTTCGTTAATCTGTGATTTTTCCAGACCTGCGTCCTTTAATGCCTTTTTGCAAGGTTCAATTGTGCGTTCAATCAAGTCCGCAACCAACGATTCCAATTTCGCACGTGTCAGGGTTGTGTTAAAGTGCTTTGGCCCCGTCGCGTCCGCCGTCAAGAACGGCAGGTTGATGTCTGTGGATGTTTTAGACGACAATTCGATTTTTGCCTTTTCAGCGGCTTCTTTTAAACGTTGCAATGCCAGTTTGTCGCCCGACAGGTCAATGCCAGTCTGGGATTTAAATTCAGCAATCAAGTGTTCCAAAATACGCGCGTCAAAGTCTGAGCCACCCAGGGTCGTGTCGCCGTTGGTTGATTTTACTTCGAATACGCCATCGATAATTTCCAAAATAGATACGTCAAATGTACCACCACCCAGGTCATATACTGCGATGATGCCATCTTTGCCTTTGTCCAGGCCGTATGCCAATGCCGCGGCCGTTGGTTCGTTAACAATACGCAATACGTTCAGACCCGCAATGCGACCGGCGTCTTTGGTTGCCTGGCGCTGGGAATCGTTAAAGTATGCAGGAACGGTAATAACCGCGTCGGTGACCGGTTCACCCAGATAGGATTCGGCGTCTTTTTTCAATTTTGCCAAAATCATTGCAGAAATCTGGGATGGGGCATATTTCTTGCCGTCCATTTCAACCCATGCGTCGCCATTGTCGCCCGCAACGATTTTATATGGAACGCGTGCCGCAATTTCACGGACAGCTGGGCTGTCAAAGCGCAGACCCATTAAACGTTTGATTTCATAGATTGTGTTTTCGGGGTTGGTGACCGCCTGATTCTTGGCTGTGATGCCGACCAACTGTTCCCCGTTTGATGTCAATGCAACAACGGATGGGGTTGTGCGCTGACCTTCGGAATTTTCAATGATTTTTGGGTCAGAACCGTCCATGAACGCCATGGCCGAATTTGTTGTACCCAAGTCAATACCAATTACTTTTCCCATGTTTTTCACTCCTGTTAAAAAATTTGCTTACCCACCATATAGTTATGCAAAATTTGATTTCAAGTGGCAATAGACAGTTTTTCTTAAAATAAAACATAATGTTGTATTTTTAGGATTTTGTGGTATAATTGGTGTGAACTCAATGGGATTGGGTTCGGGGTTGTAGAAAGCCCTTATCGTGTACGGGCGACATTCAGTGTCGCTCAATTTTGCCCCCGACATGTGGTCGGGGTGTCGTTGGCTATACAACAGGCATTCGCCAAAGGCCAGCGAAATCATCACACGATATGATTTTCTAACACCCCGATCGTCAATTTCATTTGACGATTATTTTTTATGCAAGAAAGGGGTAAGAAATGTCAGATGCAGAATTGGATGCGTTAAATGCTGCTATTGCTGGAATAGCAGAAAGAATGGCTGATGGGACCGTTGGAAAAACAGTAACGAAAGATAAAGAAGGAAATATTATAACCATCATGGAAGAGAGTATGGGTCGCCGTATTATTACCCAGTATGATAAAGAAGGGCGTATAACAGTTTCGCAAATCTTGAAGGATAATGATGTTGTGAATTTCAAGGACGGATATATTTCCAGTATTATAAAGTATGAAGAAGATAGTTATAGTTTTGCCTATGGGGCGTTGGGAATGAATGAAATTCAGTATGGTGAAAATGGGCGTATGTTATCGTCTGTACACAAGGTAAGAATACGAGATAAATCTAGTTTTCGAAACGAGCCTGGTAGTGGCAAGTGGATGACGACGGACAAGACGACATACTATGACAATGGTCATATTGCGATACATACCACGTATAAACAAAGAACACAGAATACGGGACGTGGTAATGCGGACTCTTGGGACAATAGCATTCATGGTACAGACAGGGACGAAACAGATGTGGCAGAATCTTTTGTGTCATCAATTGAACAAATGGACGAAAGTGGCAAGTTGTTGCTGTCGGTGCAATTGCATGAATTTGACGAAGTTAACTATCACCCCACAGGGCGCGTTGCGTCAATTCTGCGCAAGGATAAAGACAATAATCCAAAAACCATGACGTCGTATGATGATGTAGGACGAATTTTGAATCAAATGGTTTATCAAGACGGCAAAGTGATTTCGTCGGTAGACTATGTGGATGGCAAGCCTGTGTCCAATGTCCAGCAAGGTAATGAAGAATATCAAAATATTTTTGACCGGGCGGGAGAACGCGTTAAGAAACATGCCAAGGATAAAAAGGCGGTTGTGAGCCCTGCCCCGATTAAAGAACATGAATAACTAATAAAAGGAGAGTTTTATGGCAAAAATGACAGTAAATGAAGCTGCACAAATACTGGGGATTCCATTAAATGCAACCCGGGCCCAGTTAAAAAAAGCATATCGCGCGCTATGCATGAAATATCATCCGGACAAAAATCCAGGTGATAAACATGCCGAAGAAATGTTCAAAAAAGTTGCTGAGGCTAATGAGGTGTTTCTAAAACATCTGGAACGTGGTGGAAACAGCAATCAAGGCAATGGTCAAAATCGTGGCGGGCAATCCAGCAATACTGGCACACGTCCAGGGGCGGATGGTGGAGCGCGTCCCGGGAATAATAATGGCGGTGGCGCGGGGCGTACGGGTTCGACCGGTACGGGGGCAAATGTAAATATAGATTCGATTTTGAAAACATTTTGGCAAAAGTATCAACAGGCCAAGCGTGACCATGAAAACTTTATAAATGGTGAATTGGCCACGACGCGTCAAAAGGTAAAGGATACAGAAGCCAAGTTAGTACAGGCAGATAACCTGGACAAGAAATTGGGCTATGTGCAAACGTTGCAACGTTTGCTGATGCAGGAAAAAATGCAGGTGGCGCGAGCTGTGATGCTGGCCAAAATGGCGAATATGTATCTGAAACAGTATGAAGATGCCACCGCCAGATTTAATCGTAAAAATCAACAAGGGGGCAGATGATGACTAGTTTTATAACATGGCGAGCTGGTGATGTAGAGAAGGCGATTTTTAATTTGTTAAAGCAAATGTTGCCAAATACAAAACTGCAAGATTTCGAAAAAAAACCAAATAGTGAGATTAGAGAGATAAAACCACCACGTGATGGGATTGCGTATGTGGGTGAATATCTAATGGAAATGGCTATGACGGCTATACCTGGTATGGTCCGTTCGTTCGACAAGATAAAAATTGAACAATATTGGAACAAGGACGGGAATTGTATTGGTTTTATGTTTCAAGGCAAAAAATATATGTTCGATAAGGAAAAATTGCCAGAGCGCGACCGGGAATTAGGGGGACAGATGACGGTGAATGATTCATGGGCAGAAAGAGTCGTGTCTTACTTAACAGGATTTTTGCCGAAACGAAAACTGGAAACATTTAGAAAAAATTATTCAAAAGAGGACGTAATAGAGCATAATCCGCCTTTTAATGGTATTGCATATTCCTGTGCATACAGATGTCATACCATGGTGACCAAGCCAATACCCAATAGGCGGGGCGAAGCGAAAAGCAGTTATGCAGATATTGTGCAGTATTGGGACAAGGACGGGAATTGCATTGGTTTTATGTTTCAAGGCCAAAAATATATGTTCGATAAAGAAAAATTGCCAGAACAAGGACAAGAAAAAAACACCCAAAGTCAAGATAACAAAGTGAACGTGTCGTTGGACAGTGATTTAGTTCGGGCGATGACAAGGGCTGTGGGTGAAAATAATAATATGGAAATATATGGCACAGAAGTCTTGGCGATAGAGCCGGCAATTGATGGTGTCGCCTTTGCACAAAAGGCGCGAGGGGTTGCGGCTTTGGCACGACAAGGTTCGAGCGTAGTGGAAAAATCTGTTTGGTTTGATGCAGTACGTTTGTATGATGCCAAAGGTGCTTTTTTGGGGATGCAAGTCACGGATGACAAGCTTTTTAATGAGTATGATGTTTCTAATTCGGGCTTGGTCAAAGCAGATGCCAAGACAATGGAAATGATTAAAAATGCAAATAAAAAACTGGAAGCGGTTCGGGATGCAAATGGTAGTATAATCGGACTTGATTTAACTGCGTTATCTAAAAAGCAACAATTTGAACGAGGACAGGTATTATTAACGACCACAAAAATTCCTGAAAACAGCGATATGGCAAGATTTGTTGCAGAACATCCTGGGGTAAAGGTGACTCACAGAGTCACCACGGCGGGCAAGTTAGTGTATAGTGTTGTGTATAAGTGGCCGATTGGGGGTGAAATTGTTGATTTTGACCAGGATGGCAAAGAAATCCGACGCATCGGTATCAAATCTATGGAAAATCAGCGCGATTAAAAATCCCCCAACCGGGGGATTTTTACATTTCTGATGGGATTTTTAGACCCATTAAATCAATCGTTTTTGCCAATGTGTCGCGCGCAATTGTCGCAATATGCAATCGGCCCGCCCGAACATCGGCCGGCACGTCGTCACGCAGAATTGGACAGTTGTGATAGAATGTATTTATCAACTGGCACAAATCATAGGCATAGTTTGCAATCATATCTGTGGCGCGATTGTCAAATGCACTGTGAACCGTGCGTTCGAAATCCAGGATTCCAATCAATAGATTGCGTTCATCCGAATTCATCGGCATATATGTCGCAGATGGTGCGTCGGTTGCGCGTTTCAATACGCTGTTCAAACGGACGGCGGTGTACAGGATGTATGGACCGGTGCGCCCTTCGAAACTGGTGACGGATGCGGGGTCAAAGATATAGTCAGACCGTACATCGTGCATCAGGTCGTTAAATTTAACCGCAGACAGCGCAATTGCAGCAATTGTGTCGTTGTCCAGTGTTTTGCCGGATTCGGCCACACGTGCGTTGACGGCTTCGTTTACGGCGTCGATAATATCGTCCAGACCGGCGGCGTTGCCGTCACGGGTCTTGAACGGTTTGCCGTCGCGGCCGTTTATTGTGCCGTATCCGATATGCTCGAATTTGTTATAATCGAATATACCGGAAATTTGGGATGCGCGGAATAACTGTTCAAAGTGCAGACCCTGGCGCAAATCGGTGAAATATATGATACGGTCGGGGGCGTCTGTTATTTTACGACAATAAACGGCGGCTAGATCGGTTGAATCATATGTGTCCGCGCCGCGGGAATCAGTCCACATGTATGGTGGCATTGGTTTATTGTCGTCGTCGCGTTTAACAACGATAACCTGGGCGCCGTCGCTTTCGGTTATTAAATCTTTGGCGCGCAGGATTTTTTCAACGTCGTCCAAGTATTTCGCCGCGTTGCGTTCGCCCAAATCATAGTCAAATGGCAAGATGTTCAAGCGTTTGACCGTGTCGTTCATCATGTCCAATGATATTTTCAGGAATTTTTCATACAACGCAAAATAGCCCGCATGTCCGTCCTGGAATTTAGCCTTGATATCCTGGGCGTGCGATTGAAATTCTGGATTTTCTTTGGCGTACGCACTGGCTGCGGGATAGTAGGTGTTTAATTCAGACGGATTGATTTCAAAGTCAACCGATGTGTTTGGGTCGAAGTCGTCACGGAAATATGGTAATTCTGGGTGCAGGCGTTCAATCCACGCAATTACCAATGCCATTGGTTTGCCCCAGTCGCCGATATGATTCCACGAATATGTTTTATGTCCCAACATGCGCGCAATACGGTTGAATGTGTCGCCAACAATTGATGTGCGCAAATGTCCAATGTGTAACGATTTCGCAACATTATATGCACCATAATCCAGGTCGATTGTCATTGGTGTGTCTGTGCGTGGGGATTGCGGTTGGGCGGCAGAATCCCAAATGAATTCGTCGCGCAACTTAATATTAATAAAACCAGGGCCGGCGATTGATGCATCGGCAACAAAATCTAATTCGGTCAGTTTTGGCAAGATTTCCGCCGCCAATTCACGTGGATTTTTGCCAGCGGAACGCGCCATAACCATGGCGGCGTTGGTGGAAAAGTCACCAAATTCGCGGTTGCGGGGAACTTCTAGATTTACAGTTGTGCCCAGTTTTTCATTAATTGCATTTGATACATATTTATACAAATTCATTTTCTGATACCCTTCGTAGTTTTCTTAGATTGGTAATACAATTCTGACGCGCAGACCGCCCAGTTCGCTGTTTTCCAGGAACATTTGTCCGCCGTGGTTTTCAATTGCAGTTTGCGCAATGGACAGTCCCAGGCCCGTGCCACCGGTGTCTGTGCCGCGCGCATCGTCCAGGCGCACAAATGGGCGCATGGCGTCGCGTTTGCGGTCGTCTGGGATGCCTGGGCCGTCGTCTTCGATAATGACTTCGACAGTGTCAGCGGTGTCGTGTTCTGTGATTTTTATTTGTTTATTAGCATAGCGTGCCGCGTTTTCGATGATGTTGCTGAATGCGCGTGCCAATGCCATTGGGCGTGCATAGAATTGGATCGGTGCGTCCGGGAAATCGGTGACGATTTTTTTGTCCGGGGCGGCGTCACGTGCAATTCGGGTCAGCATTGGTGGCAATTCAGTGGCCTGTTCGATTTCAGGTGCTTCGCCACGGGCGAATGCCAGGTATCCGTTCACCATTTCCGTCATACGGTCAATGTCGCGGATTAAATCGTCGCTGGTCGCGGTGTTGGTTTCAACCGCCAAGCGCATGCGCGTTAATGGCGCTTTTAAATCGTGGCTGACCGCGTTCAGCATGTCGGTACGGGTGCGGTTGTATCTGTCCAGACGTTCCTTCATTGTAATCATGGATGCGGCGGCTTCGCGGATTTCTTTGGAACCGGTTGGAACAAACCCAGGTGCGTCCAGGCCACGGCCAAATCGGCCGGCGGCACGGGCAATGCGACGAATGCTGCGCGTGTGCATGATGATAAATGGCGCAATCAGGATTGATACAATTAAAATAGACCCCAACAGCCAGATGATAAAGACCTCGGTACTGGTGGAATAAATGCGATACAGCGATGTGCCAAATGTTGCAATTTGGTTGTCGCGGGTCGGCACATCAACATATACCAGTCGTTTGCCACGGTCCATATAGATGTTGGCGCGACGTTGCAGACGTTTGGACAGTTCGGATGCCAAGCGTCCTGTTTCGTGGGCGTGATTGTCGTTATGACGTGGACGGTTTAGTTTTTCGTGGAATGTGACATTGATGCCAATATCGCGTGCCATTTTTTGGACTGCGTCTGTGTTGCCTTCGTCAATAAAGTTGGTCATTGTTGCGATTTCACCGGCCAATGTTCGTGCCAATGTGTCGTGTACGCGCGACCAGTGGTTGCCAAAAAATGCATTGGCAACAATTACCTGGGCGATAATCAGGGGAATTAAAATCATTAAAATAGTGCGCCATAAAAAACTGCGTGGAATCAATCTCATATTATTTATCCCATTTATGTTGTTGGGGTTGCGGATTTGTCGATTAATTTATATCCACGTCCCCGGATTGTTATTATATCCAAGTGTGATAATACTAAATTTAATTTATTGCGCAAGCGTTTTGCAACCATTGGAGCCGCGGGGGCAATGTTGCCCAGCGGGCTGGTCAGGTGCTGTAATAACTTCTTTTCTTCGCCGGACAAGGCCAGTAACTGTGGTTCTTGGGTTAAAGCAGTTGATACAAAAAATTCGTTGTCTGTAAATATCAGCCCCTGGGGCATCTTTTTGCCAACAGATGCGGATTGGCGAATAATGTTGTTTAGGCGCAACACCAGTTCACGCATTTGAAATGGTTTGGCCAGGTAATCATTCGCGCCGTCGGAAAGCCCCGCAATTGCATTTTCAGGGCCACTGAGTGCAGTTAGCATTAATACCGGTGTTGTGTTTCCCGTCCCGCGAAGCGTGCGCAAAAATGTCAGGCCATCCATGCCGGTCATCATGCGATCCAGGATAATCGCGTCAACTGATATGCGGGTCAGTATGTCTTGGGCGTTTTCTGCGGAATTAGCCGAGAGAACATTAAAACCGTCGCTGCGCAGACCTGATGTAAGTGATCTGCGCAGCATATCATCGTCGTCAACAATAAGAATAGTTTTGTTCATTTACTTGTTTAATGGTTCAACTGCGTATTCGCCGGGTTGTATTGTGCGCATGGCATTGTTCGCGCCCATCATATCTGGGTCAAATGTGGCGGCACGAAATTGCATGTTGCCGGTGGCGAATTCTGTTTTAAACAGTGCATAGCCTGTACCACCGCCGGTGGTTGGTCCCTGCATTCCCAATGAATAATAACCACCCAAGATGCCATAGTCCAGGTCGATGTAATCCAGGCTGACAATTAATGAAACACTGCTGATGCCGTCACTGGTCATATTGCAGGCAAATTCACGATTGGACAGGATTGCTTCGGAATTTACAGGCACAACAATATCCATAACGGTTGGTTCGCATACACGACTGATGCCATTGACCAGAAATTCATATGTCATACCGACGGTTGCCTTGGACAGGCCGGTTGACATGCTGACCTGGGATATTGTGCCCTTGGGGATTTTAACCATGGCGTTGGCGATACCGCTGCGTACCGGAAAGGAAATGCCAGATTGCAGGCAATCGCGTGAAAATGGGTCGGCCTCGCATATATAAACACGGGAATGGGCGTTCATCATGAACATATTTGCCAAACTGTTGAACAAGAATGAACGCGTAATACGGTCGTTCAGGCGTGTACAACCAAAATTGCGACATATTACCATTGGACGATCCGCAAACATTACGCCGGGATGCGCGTTTGATTCGGTGGTGCGGGCGTCAATTATGTTCTGGTCATAGTCCAGGCTGTCCGCACGTTCCATAAATTCAGTTTCTGGGATAAAGTTTGGGTCGTCGGGATATGCATAGTAAGATTGCACCGGTGTTTCGGTGTAAATAGTCTGAAAATTGTCATATACAATATCATCTGCCTGGGCAGAAAAAGCGCATAATCCAACAAAAACAGCAGTCAAAATAGGTCTTAACATTGTGTTGCCTTTGGTTCTCTCTGGCTGAATCTTAGAACATTTTAGATAATTGTGTCAAAACAAAAAAATATTTTTATTGAAATTTATGCACGCTTTGGTCTAATTTAGGGTTAAATAATAAAATTAAAGGTGGAATAATGGTCGATTTGATTATTACAGGGGAATCTGGAAAATTACATGCCGTGTATCATAAATCTGCAAACGAGGCCGCGCCACTGGCCGTGGTTTTGTCGGGTAATCCACGAAATAAGTGTCATATGAACGATCGTATTTCGTATGCAATGTTTCGCGCATTTATGGATATTGGTTTTTCAGTTGTGCGTTTTAATTATCGTGGCGTCGGTGATTCCGAAGGCACAATTGGAACAACGGCGGAAAATATGCTGGATATCGCGACCGTAATTGATTGGATTCAAAATCATAATGAAGACAGCGATAAAATCTGGTTGGCGGGGCATCAGTTGGGGGCATGGTATGTGTTGCAGGCGATGATGCGGCGGCCGGAAATATCGGGCTTTGCGTTAGTGTCGCCGGATGCAGCGGTGTCTGATTTTGCATTCTTATCGCCCCGCCCCAATCGCGGATTGTTATTACAGGGTGCAGCGGAATCAGATGATGCACGCGCGTTTGCGTCGCATATGACCCAGGTCTTGAAAAAACAGGCGCAAATTGATTTGGAAACAATTCGTGTGCGCGGTGCAGATGCTTTGTACAGCCAGCCGGCAGATTTGCGCCAGATGTATAATGATTTAAAGGCGTATGTCGGGCGTGAAAATGCAGAGGATAAACTGTTATGAACAAAGAACGGTTTTTGGACGCAAATATCCCAGATGATATGGCGGCGACCATTCGTCCGCGATCGCTGGGGGATTTTATTGGACATGATAGTCTGAAACAAAATTTGTCGGTGTTTATTTCGGGGGCGCGCAGTCGTGGCGAAGCCATGGATCACGTGTTGCTGTATGGACCGCCGGGGCTGGGAAAAACGACGTTGGCACATATTGTGGCAAATGAATTGGGAACGAATTTTCGTGCGACAGCCGCGCCTATGTTGACCAAGCAAGGCGATTTGGCGGCGATATTGACCGCGCTAGAACCAATGGATGTGTTGTTCATTGATGAAATTCATCGTCTGCCAACCGCAATCGAAGAAGTTCTGTATTCCGCGATGGAGGATTTTAAATTAGACATTATGTTGGGCGAAGGGCCCAGCGCGAAAAGTGTGCGTATCGACCTGCCTCCGTTTACGTTGGTGGGGGCAACGACGCGGACGGGATTGCTGTCGAATCCGTTGCGCGACCGTTTTGGGATTGATTTACGGTTGACGTTCTATTCGCCGGCGGATTTGGCGAAAATTATTATGCGCAGTGCGAATATTTTGGGAACGCCGATTGACCCAGACGGGGCATTGATGTTGGCGCGGTCGGCGCGCGGGACACCACGTATTGCGAACAGATTGTTAAAGCGTGCGCGCGATTTTGCATGTGCGTTGGGAAAAAATCAAATAACCGCCGATACGATTAAAACTACCCTGTTCCAATTACATATTGACGAATGTGGGCTGGATGAAATCGACCGCGAATATATGAATATGATTATCAAGTTCTATGCCGGTGGACCGGTTGGGGTTGAAAACCTGGCGGCGGCATTGTCAGAACCCAGCGATACGATTGAAGATGTTATTGAGCCATATCTGATGCAGTTGGGGTTTGTTCAACGTACGCCCCGCGGACGTGTGATTACAGAGGCCGGGTATAAGCATCTGGGACTGGAAAAGTAATGTCAGTTGATAGGATTGTTGACTTTTTTCAAATCGCAGAAAAGTTAGAGTGCGAATATCGCCTGACACGGATGAGTGATGGCGCGCCCCAGGCGGTTGCGTCGCATTCGTGGAATATGGCGATGATGGCAATGGTGTTGAAACCATATTTGAAAGTGCCAGTAAATATAGAGCGCGTGTATGAATTATGCTTGCTGCATGATTTGCCAGAGGCAATTGCGCATGATGTGCCGCTGCACGAACAGACAGATGAAGTGCGCGCAAAAAAACACATGGACGAAATAGCCGCGGTAAATCAGATTGTACGGTTGCTGGGCAGTGACGAAATTCGGGCGCGATTTGATGAATATGATATGCGGGCAAGTGCAGAATCAAGACTGGTCAAGGCGTTAGATGTTCTGGATACGGCAGTCCAACACATGTGCGCCCAGGATTTGGCATACATTGGCAGTTTTGCAGACAATTTTTATTGGAAAATGTTTTTTAGCCCCGATTTCGCCGCATTTTTTGATTTCGAGCCTGTGATACGTGGCGTCTTTGATGAAGTAAAGCAACGGGTTGCGCGACGGTTGAAAGACGAACTGAATATAGACGCAGGTGATTTTGTAAAATGAAGACTCATATTTTTCCATTTACAATTGCGTACGCGGATACAGATGCCGAAGGGATTGTTTATCATGCACGATATCTGGAAATCGCAGAACGGGCGCGTATGAATTGGTTGCGCGGGCATGTTGTGGCGGGCGACGACATTGGATTTGTGATTCGCGAATTAAATATTAAGTATATTCAACCACTGCGTGCCGCAGATGAATTTGTTGTTGAAACGCAAATGGTGGATGTTGGGGCGGCAACTGTAAAAATTGAACAAAAGTTCGTGAAAGATGGGAACATTTGTGCTATAATAAACCTTAAGGTTGCGTATTTGGGGGCGGATATGCGCCCAAAACGAATACCAGCAGAATTTATTGATGGGTTGATATAAAAAAGGACGAGGGAAATGGGAAATAATTTTTCATTATTAAGTTTATTCACAGGCGATATTATGACAGTTGTGGTGTCGGTCGTACTGGTTGTGTTTAGTGTGATGTCGTGGGCGGTGATTGTTGAAAAGTTTCGCCTGTGGCGTAATCAGAAAAGGAATCCAGTCAAAATGAAGCCGAACGAAAACTTGGATGTCTTTATTCGTCCGTTTGATAAGAATCTGTGGTTTTTGTCGATGGTGTCTTATATTTCGCCATTTATTGGTTTGTTCGGTACAGTTTGGGGGGTTATGGATTCGTTTGCGTCCATTGGCGTGAATCAGTCGGTCAGCATCGGTGTTATCGCCCCAGGTTTGGCGGTGGCGTTGGGGACAACTGCGTTGGGGTTAATTGCGGCGATTCCGGCGGCGATTGCATATCAGGTGTATTCCAAAAAATCTGACGATTTGTATGAACGCCTGGAATGTGCATGTCGGGAAGTAAAAAACCAAAAATAATGGTGGCGCAGATGTCTAGATTAAGACGTAATAAGTCAGATTTGTCAATTCAATTAACGCCAATGATTGACGTTATGACGGTGTTGTTGGCGGTGTTTATGGTGACAACGCCTATGATGACAACGGGGATTGATTTAGAATTGCCGCGTGCGGGTGCGTCTGCGATGACGGGTAATGACCATGCAATTCAAATCAGCGTTGATTCAAATGGACGGTATTTCCTGGCAGAAATGGAATTGCCACGCGACGAAATTGTAAAGCGCGCGATTGCCATGCGTGGGGAAAATCCGAACCTGACCATTATGATTAGCGGGGATACACATGCGGACTATGGCGCAGTGATGAGTATGATGGGCAAATTAAAAGATTCAGGTTTTCAAAAAGTTGGACTGCGTACACAACCAGAATAAAAACAAATGGCAAAATTTAATCAATTTTCAACGGAAAATATGCTGATTTCCATTGGGGGACATTTGGCATTGGTGGCGATTATGGTTACGTCGTTCGCGATAGTGATTAATCGTGCGCAATTGGTTGCACCCGACAGGATTGAAATTGTCGAAATTGATTTGAATGACGTTGTGGTAAGTGGCGACGAAACAAAATTGTATAATGTTGGTCAGGTTGTCGAATCTAAACCCGAAGATCCAACCCCTGCCCCAGTTGCACAGCCGGACACAAAAGAAGTTCAGGCCGAAGAACCAGAAAAAATCGAGATAGAGACGCCAACACTGGTCGAAGAGCCAAAGCCAGAACCACAGCCAGAAAATAAAGAGCCTGAGCCAGAGAAAGAACCAGAAAAGAAACCTGAACCACAGAAATCGGAATCAAAACCGGTTGAGCCAGCACCCGCCGCACCACGGAAAAAGAAAGTTGTACGTGTTAATCGAGAGGTGTTGTCACTGGAACGTACGTTGACGGTGTCGGTTGTGGATGCGTTGCGTGTTGCAATGACGCGGTGTTGGGTTGTGGATACTAAACGGCCAGATATATCAGACATTCGTGCGGTGGCACATTTAACAATGCGAAAAAATGGAACTGTGCGCGATGTATGGTTTGAATCGGCCGCGCGGGCGGAAAATGATCCGGCATTTGCGTATGTGTTGGAAACCATTCGTAATGCGATTAATACATGTCAGCCGTTCCGGATGTTGCCGGCGAACGAATTTATCAAGTGGGAAAAAATTCAGTTAACTTTTTATCCAACACAAGGTAAAGTAATGTAGGGCGTGCCGGCGGAGAGAGGAAAAAACCAAAGGCAAAAAACATGCAAAAGTATTATTCTGAAAATTGGAATCAGGCAACTGAAAAGTTTTATAGAAATGCGTCACAATACGGTGAATTGCGTTGGTGCGTGGCGGACGGGCATAAGTTTGATATTCCATATGTTTTAATCGGTAATGGCCCGCACAAGGTTGTGATTAATTCGGGCATTCATGGTATCGAAGGATACTTTGGCAGTGCCGCGCAGAATATGTTCCTGGACCAGTTTGCAAAGAATTTGAAACCAGATTTCCTGCAAAAATATACAATTGTTTTAATTCATGTTATTAATGGTTGGGGTATGCAAAATCGCATGCGCGAAGTTGTGGATACTAAACATGGTGGCTTGGTAGATTTAAATCGTAATTTTGGTGTTGATTTTAGTCGGCCGGGTGCACTGCCCCAGAATCCAAAGTATGATTTGGCGCATGATATGTTGTTGGCCCGACCAGATGCGGTTCAGAAAAAGAACGCAATCAAAAATTTTTATCATAAACATAAAAAAGATGGCGCGTGGGATGCAATCAGTCGTGGGCAATATAAACATCCATATGGCTTGTTTTATGGTGGCGCAGCACCAATGACAGAAAACAAAATGACAATGCGTATCTATGACGAAGTGATGGATGGTGCGAAGTCACTGACATCAATTGGTTTGCACACGGGGTTGGGACGTTTTGACAGAAAGCGCGGTCGCGTTACCCGACAGTTGATGGTGTCGCATCCGGCGGAACATAAAACCAGTAATTATTTTACAGATTTATTGGTTGCGACCGCTGTGACCCCAGATGAACGCGCCAAAAATGGACCTGTGTTATTGGGTGATTTGGTTGATTGTTTAGAGGCGCGCTATGCCATGCCAGATTTGCCAGTTTATACCGCGGATTTTGAAATTGGCACAGGGGAATTTCCCATTATGTCGCCAATCTATAAACGTATGGATATGGGGGATGCGCGGTATGATTTGCTGAACTGTGGGCGAATTAATGAACAGACGTGGAAAAATCTGACCGAAAGTTGGTATCCGTCGGACGCGCGTTGGCGCAATGCCGCATTAGACGGCGCACGGATTTTGTTTGTGGAATTGATTGAAAATCTGAAACAACGATAAAAAAGAACCGCCGAATGGCGGTTTTTATTTGGATTCGCCCATGGTTTTGGCAGAATTTAATGCGTGGCGCAGGGCCTGTTCTGCGATTTGACGGATTTTTGGTGCAAATGTGCGCATATTCATTGTGTCGGCGACTGTGTTACCAAACAGGCGTGATATATATTCGATTTGGGTCGGGGCAATAATGTAAACGTCACTGGTAATATCTGATGGATTTAGTTTCTTAATCGGCTGTTGCATGAATTTATCCCCCCTGTCGTGCCCTATTCTATCATAATTTTTTGTGTTTCGCACTTGTTAATTTTAGATAAAGTTATTATATCATAAAGTATCTTGACCGAAAGGCGCAAAATTGCTATATATTTCGTGATAAAAGTAAGGAAAAAGGTTATGAAAAATATATTAGGTATGTTATTGGGGTCGGCAAATGATCGATTGGTAAAAAGTTACGACAAGACTGTATCCCTGATTAATGATTTAGAACCAAAATATCATGCAATGTCGGATGAAGAGTTGCGTGGACAAACCGATGTGTTGCGGGCGCGATTGGCCGCCGGGGACAAGGAAAAAGATATACTGCCCGATGCATTTGCGTTGGTGCGCGAAGCGTCGGTGCGTACGATTGGGTTGCGTCACTTTAATGTTCAGATGATTGGCGGTATGGTTTTGACCAATGGTCAAATCGCAGAAATGAAAACTGGTGAAGGAAAAACATTGGTCGCGACATTGGCAATGTATCTGAAAGCATTACATGGCAAGGGCGCACACCTGATTACGGTCAATGATTATTTGGCATCGCGCGACGCGTCGTGGATGGGTGAAATTTATCGTTTCTTGGGGTTGACGGTTGGAATTATTCAGCATGATATGACCGACGAAGAAAGACGCGCGGCATACGCATGTGATATTACATATGTGACGAATTCAGAATTGGGATTTGATTACCTGCGTGATAATATGAAGTTTAGCAAAAAACAGCAGGTTTTGCGTCCGTTCTTTTATGCAATCGTTGACGAAGTGGACAGTATTTTAATCGACGAAGCGCGTACACCATTGATTATATCTGGGCCGGCCGAAGATACCAGTGAACTGTATGCCAAGGTTGATGCGGTTGTTGCCCAATTTGGCGAAAATGATTTCAAAAAAGATGAAAAAGACAGACATGTGACCCTGACGGAAAGTGGGGTCGATACAGCAACGCGTTTGTTAAAAGATGCAGGGCTGTTGGTTGGTGAGAATTTGTACGCTTCGGAAAACGCTGCGTTGGTTATGCATATTCAACAGTCGCTGTTGGCACATCATTTATACCAAAAAAATGTGAACTATGTTGTGCGGGCTGGTGAAATCTTAATCGTTGATGAATTTACCGGTCGCGTAATGAGTGGCCGTCGCTTTGGCAAAGGATTACATCAGGCGATTGAAGCCAAAGAACACGTTAAGGTTCAGCCGGAAAATCAGACTGTGTCCAGTATTTCATATCAAAATTTGTTCCGTCTGTATCCGACTTTGTCAGGTATGACCGGAACAGCCATGACCGAGGCTGCAGAATTTGAAGAAATCTATAAACTGCGTGTGGTGTCGATTCCGACAAATCGCCCAGTTGCACGTAATGATCATCATGACGAAATCTATCGCAACAAAGATGAAAAATATGACGCGATTTTAAAGCAGATTTCGGATTGTATGGCCCGTCGTCAGCCGGTTCTGGTTGGTACAGTATCGATTGAAAAATCCGAAGAACTGGCGGCAATTGTGCGTAAAAAATTGGGGGTTGAGCCGGCAGTTCTGAATGCAAAACATCACGAATCCGAAGCCAAGATTGTTGCCCAGGCCGGTGCACCGGGGGCGTTGACAATTGCAACAAACATGGCGGGGCGCGGTACTGATATTAAATTGGGTGGTAATGCCGAAGAACTGATTGCGGCATTGGATGCGACCGCCCCAGATTTCGAGGATAAAAAGAAAGAAATCTATGCAACGATTGAAGCCAACAAAAAATTAGTCTTGGATGCGGGAGGTCTGTATGTAATTGGTACAGAACGTCATGAATCGCGCCGTATTGATAATCAGTTGCGTGGACGTTCGGGACGTCAGGGTGACCCAGGCGATTCTAAGTTCTTTTTAGCATTGGATGATGATTTGATGCGTATATTTGGGGCGGCGCGTTTGCAGGGGATGTTGACAACGCTGGGGTTAAAAACAGGCGAGGCAATTACCCACCCATGGATTACCAAGGCCTTGGAAAAGGCGCAGAAACGTGTTGAAGCCAGATATTTCGAAGCGCGTAAAGAATTGCTGAAATACGACGATGTTGCAAATGAACAGCGTACGGTTATCTATAAACAGCGTGACGATTTGATGACAGCGGATGATTTAAAACCGTTGGCAACCGAAATGATTGGCGATGTGGTTGAAGTTATCTGTGAAAACAGTATCCCGGAAAAGGCAATGCCGGCGGATTGGAATCTGAATGCAATTCACAATGCGATGATGCGTGTGTTTGCGTTGGATATTACAGATATTGAAAAATGGAAAACCGATGAACAGATTACAGAACGCAAAGCGTATGAAACACTGTATAATCTGGCAATGCGCAGATATGAACAACAGGCGCAAAAATATGGACCTGAATTGATGCAGATGGCGTCGCGCCAGATGATGTTGGGGGCGTTGGATGCGGTGTGGAAAAAACATCTGCAACAGATGGATTATCTGCAAAGTGCAATTGGATTGCGTGGATATGCCCAAAAGAATCCGCTGTACGAATACAAGCGCGAAGCATTGGATTTGTTCAAGAATACTGTGAATAACTTTAAAATTATGTCAATTTCGTATATTTGTCGTATGGAATTGACGCGTGATGATGTTGCCGCGACCGAGGCCGAACGCGCCAAGCATGATGCAGGGTTGAACCAGGCCACCGGCAGTGACAGTCGTCGTAATGCCCCATGTCCATGTGGATCGGGTCTGAAATTCAAACATTGTTGTGGTAAATTGCACTAATATATTTGGTGCAATTTATCCTGTTTTTGTTGGTTTGCATAAAAAGGTATAAAAGGGAAAGGGGTTATGCAGCAGTTTGTTCATCTTCGTACACATTCACGTTTTTCAGTGGGGGCCAGTACACTGACCATCAAACAAATACCAAAGTTGTGTGCGGCAGCGGGGATGACGGCATGCGCGCTAACAGATACCAACCTGATGTCGGGGTGTGCGGAATTTTCAGATGTTATGCCATCGAATAAGTTGCAACCGATTATTGGGGTTGAAATTTCATTGAATCACCATACCGCAGATCCAAAAATACTGCGTGCTAGTTCATTGTCTAAAATAGTATTATTGGCGCAAAATCATACGGGGTATTTAAACATGTGTGAACTGAACCGAATTATGTATATGCGGGGTGAAAATCATCATCTGGGGGCGCATATTTCATTTGAAGAACTGGCGGGGCACAGTGATGGATTGATTTGTTTGTCGGGGGCACATCTGGGGCCGTTGGGAATGGCAATTTTGAACGGCCAGGACGGTCAGGCACGCGAATATGCCCAAAAGTTCCTGGGGATATTTGGTGACAGATTCTATATCGAAATTCAACGTCATGGATTGGACGATGAAATCAAAACAGAGCCTGGATTTTTGAACATCGCGCACGAATTAAATATTCCGATTGTTGCGACAAATGATGTTTGCTTTGCGGCGGATACAGATTATGAATCCGCGGACGCGTTGGGGTGTGTGCTGGGCCAGACCAAGGTTATTGACCCAGAACGGCCGCGCAAATCATCAGAACAGTATTTCAAGTCATATGAACAGATGGCGGAAATTTTTTCCGACCTGCCCGAAGCGATTGAAAATACCGTGCAGATTTCACAGCGTTGTGGATTTATGGTAAATGTTCATGAAAAGCCATTATTGCCACGATTTGGCGATGATTTGGAAACCGAGTGCCAGATGCTGCGTGATAATACTATGAGTGGGCTAAAACGCAGACTGGAACAGCATGGCATTACAGATACACAACCATATTACGACCAGGCCGAATTTGAATTAGGCGTTATTATCGGGATGGGATTCCCGGGGTATTTCTTAATCGTTGCCGACTATATCGACTGGTGTCGCAATAATGACGTTTTGACTGGGCCGGGGCGTGGTTCGGGGGCTGGTTCGATTGTGGCGTGGGCGTTGGGAATTACCAATGTCGACCCGCTGAAATACGGGTTGCTGTTTGAACGTTTTTTGAATCCAGACCGTATTTCTATGCCGGACTTTGACGTGGACTTTGAACCGACAGGTATTGAACGCGTATTGGCGTATGTGTGTGATAAATATGGACATGATTCTGTGTGCCGCATTATTACATTTGGTTCGTTACAGGCACGTGGCGCAATTCGTGATATTGGGCGCGTGTATGGTATGCCCTATTCCAAATCAGACAGATTGTCCAAATTAATTCCCCAGGATGCCAAGACACTGAAAGATGTGGTTGGGATGTCCACAGAAATTCAAGATATCTTGAACAATGACGAAGATTTAAACAAGGTCGTGACCGTCGCCGAAGAATTAGAAGGCAGTCTGCGAAACCTGGGGCAACATGCGTGCGGGGTTGTTATTGGCGACCGCCCAACGACCAAGATTGCACCAGTATATCGCGATCCGGCCAACCCGTTGCCATCATGCCAATTTGATGGAAAATACCTGGAAAAATCCGGTTTGATTAAGTTTGACTTTCTGGGGCTGGAAACACTGGTGGTGCTGAAATACGCGACACGACTGATTCAACAGACGCGTGGTATTAACATTGACCTGGACCAGATTCCAACCGATGATGCAAAAACTATGCGGTTGTGGCAACAGGGATTGACCGAAGGCATATTCCAGTTTGATGCCCCGTTTGTGCAACAGACATTGCGTAAAATGCATCCGACCAGTTTCTTGGAAATATCGGCGTTGAATGCGTTAAATCGTCCCGGCCCAATTCAGTTTATTCCACAATTTATTGCGCGTATGCATGGCGAAGAAGAAATTGAATATGTTCACCCCAAGGCCGAACCGATTTTAAAAGAAACGTACGGGATTATCGTGTACCAGGAACAGGTGATGCAGCTGACACGCGCGTTGGCCGGATTTACCCGTGGACAGTCAGACAACGTGCGCAAGGCGATGGGTAAAAAGATTATTGCCATGTTGGATGAATTAGAAGGCAAGTTCTATGAGGGATGCGAAAAAGAAGGTACGCTGGATCGCGCAACGGCAAAAGATCTGTGGGAAAAGTTCAAGGATTTTGCCAAGTATGCATTTAACAAATCGCACGCAATCGCATATTCCATTGTGGCAAATCAGTGCGCGTATCTGAAAGCAAACTATACGCCAGAATTCCTGGCGGCGTCTATGTCCAGTAATCTGAATGATACGGATCAGTTGGCAATCTTTGTAGATGATGCCAAGTCAAACTTTGGCATCCAAATTGTCGCGCCAGATATTAACGAAAGTGATTCATTATTCACGGTGCGTGATGGCAAGATTATTTATGGTCTGGCGGCATTAAAGGGCGTTGGAACAGTTGCAACCGACGCAATTGTTGCAGAACGCAACGCAAATGGAAGGTTCAAGAACTTAACAGATTTTGCCAAGCGATGTGCGCCGATTATGAACAAACGCATTTTAGAAGCGTTCGCCAAGACAGGTGTTCTGGATTCGTTAGAACCAAATCGCGCATTGATTTATATGAATGCAGATGCAATTTTGTCATATGCAGCAAAATCCAAAGATGGGGCGAATATGTTGTCGCTGTTTGCAAATACGGTCGAAGACGATGTGTCCGAAGACAGACTGCGCAAGAATTTGCCCAAGACCGAACCGTGGACATTTGGGCAGAAGTTGGAAAATGAATTGTCGGCATTGGGATTCTATATTTCGGCACACCCGTTGGATCAGTACAAGCATCTGATTGCGCGTGCCAATTTGGCGACAAGTGCAACATTGGAATCGCTGGGTGACAGAAAACCGGTACAAATTGCCGCAAATGTAAATTCATTTAGTCGTCGCCGGACGAAAACTGGCAAAGAAATGATTACGATTAACGCGTCTGACAGTGCGGGCAATATTGATGCGGTGGCGTTTGGGGATTCTGCGATTGAGTTTTCACAAATTCTGGCAAATGATACGGTTGTTTTGATTTCAGGCAAGACGTCCAATCGTGATGACCGGGTGTCTATATTCGTGGATTCTATTACACCGCTGAATCAATGGGTGGCAAAAATTGCCAAGAAAGTCACCCTGGACATTCGTGATGGCGCAGTGTTGCAAGATGTTAAGAAAGCGATTGTGGCCCTGCCCCGTGGATATACACGCGTTGAAATGGTATTGCACGGCGCGGAAAAGACCGCAACAGTTGCATTGCCGGGTGGCGTTGAACTGGGGGCGACAACAGTGGCGGATTTGACCGCACTGGGAATCAAGGTAGAGGTGGAATAGCCATGGCAACAACGCAGAAACATATTCCGGTTTTGTTGGGTGCGGTTCTGGATGCACTGGGGGATATTCAGGGCAAGACGATTGTAGACTGTACATTTGGTGCGGGTGGATACAGTCGGGCGTTTTTAGAACGCGGTGCAAATGTTATTGCATTTGATCGTGATCCGAATGTGGTGGTGGATGCAAATGTGCTGTGGGGTGAGTTTGGCAATCGATTTAAATTTATTCCACAACCGTTTTCAAATATTGGGGACTTAGAGCAATCGGTTGACGCAATCGTCTTGGATTTGGGGATTTCGTCGATGCAGATTGATATCCCAGAACGTGGTTTTTCGTTCCGGGCGGACGCACCGCTGGATATGCGGATGGAACAAAAAGGATTGACTGCGGCACAGTTGATTGAACAGATATCTGTGGCTGAATTGGCAGATGTGTTACGCAACTATGGAGATGTTAAAAAGGCAAATATATTAGCGCGCGCGATTAAGGATGCATGCCCCCAGACCACGTTTGAATTACGCGATTTAATCCACAATCCCAAAGATGTCGCGCCGGTTTTCCAGGCGTTACGAATTGCGGTGAATGATGAAATGGGCGAACTGGAACGTGCGTTGGTGCATGTGCCAGATTTATTGGTATCGGGTGGTAAATGCATTTGTGTGACATTCCATTCGTTGGAAGACCGAATTGTTAAGAATACTTTTCGAACATGGACGACTGCGCCGGGTGATCCACGATTGCCGGTGGTGGGGGCTGCGCCATTTATACAAATAAAAACCGCCGTGCCGACTGAATCAGAACTGGAACATAATCCGCGTGCACGTTCAGCACACATGCGTGGTGTGATAAAAAATGGGGGTGACGCATGAAAAAGAATCTGAAACATATGGTGGAATATACAGATGCATCCAAAAAGGTTAATCCATTGGATTTGTCGTCCGACCAGGATTTGACGATTGCGCTGATGAATTTGGTCGCAATTGAAGAAATTGCCCCAAATGGCCAGATTGGACAAATTATTGGCGAAATGCGTGAACATCTGATGGGGCGAATGACCCAGGATACAGAAATAATGGTCCGTGGTCGTGATTTATTGGCCCAGGCAGTGCGCGCCATGGAAGATGCCGCACGCGCCCAGCAAGATGGGAATAACGTTACGGCATATAAACTGTATGATGCGTCATATGAAGCGTATGTTTTATATTTGGCCAGTGTTTATGGAATAAGTGCTTGATTCAAATATGCGAAAAATGATAAAATGTGAAAAAGAGAGAATTAAATTGAAACGTTCATTTGTTGATTTTGTCCGTTTTTCTGCGCTGTTGATGGCGATGGCTGGTGTGTCAGTGGCCGATGCCGCACAAGCGCCAAATCCACGTAATGCCGTTGCGGTTGGTGCGACTGGGCATCGTATGGCGGGGAATGTTGTTTCGCGTGGCGATGGGGATAACGCACAAACGGTGATGGGGGCTGGGCGTACGTCGGCGCGCAGTGCGGTAAATAATGCACGAAATGGGTCGGCAGTCGCACGTTCGGCAACGGTGGCGCGATCGGCCGCAAATAATGCGCGCAGTGCGGTAAATGCCCGCAACGCTACAAATATATCGCGGGCGGCAACGGTGGCGCGTTCTGCGACCGGGAATGCGCGAATGGGTGCAAATGTTTCGAATTTGGGACTGGCGCGGGCGGGCGCACAGGCGCGTGCGACGGCGGTCTTTACCGACATTTCCAAGATTGGTGGTGGCTATGCTGCGTGTCGTGATGCATATGCGACATGTATGGACCAGTTCTGCGCCAATGCAAATGATACATATCGTCGCTGTTATTGCAGCGAGCGCTTTACCGAATTTCGTGATACAGAATTAGCATTGGACGAGGCTAAGACCCTGTTAATGCAGTTTGAAGATAATAACCTGAATGCGGTGGATAAAACCGCAGCCGAAGTTGACGCAATGTACAGCGCAACAATTGGCGAAGCGGCAATAAAAAAAGATACCAGTGGCGCACAAAAAACACTGGATGCGATTGGTGATTTATTGTCTGGCAAGCGCAAGGCCAGCAGTGGCAACAGTAATTCGACATCCCTGGGGATTATGTCGTTGGATTTTTCAACAGGTGTTGATGATATCTGGGGTGGCGGTGGCGCGTCGTCCATATTTGATACAAATACGGGTGTCGATTTAACCTCGCTTGAGGGCAAGGCGTTATTTGATGCGTCGAACAAGCAATGCTTGCAGTTGATTACAGACAGTTGTGAAAACAGTGCAACACTGAATATGGCGACCAGTGCATATGGTATTATGATTACCCAGGATTGTAATGCGTATGAAAAGAAAATTGATTCCCAACGCGAGGCGGTTAAACAAACCGTGCGTCAGGCGGAAAAGATTCTGCGCGAAGCACGTCTGGAAGAATATCGTGCGCATAATTCCCAAGATGTTAATGAATGCCTGGACAAGGTGCGGACATCAATGCTGGCGGATACCGCGTGTGGTGTGAACTATAAACGTTGTTTGGATTATAGTGGTGCATACGTCAATCAAACCACAGGCGAAGCAATTTACAGCGCACGTTTGTTTGAACTGGAAAATCTTATCACGTTAAGTAGCGCGGATGGTGATTTTGATTTGCTGGGGCAGAATGCTAATTTTGATCAGTTCCTGGACACCAAAAAGATGTTTGCAACGTCTGCGTTGGATACATGTCGTGATTTGTCAGATATTGTGTGGTCGGAATTCAAACGCAGTGCGTTGATTGAAATTTCCCAGGCCCAGGATGAATTGATTGAAGCAACCAAGATGTCCTGTGTCAGTACAATGAAAGAATGTTACGACACACAATCTGGTGCGTTAAAGGATTTTGACGACACCACAGCCAAGGCCGCGGGCGCATTGTCGGCATACGCAGCAAAGGCAATGTGCGAAGAAAAGGTTGTTGCATGCGCCGCGTTGCACGGCGGACGCGAGAGTTGTAAATTTGACGTCAATGGTCACTTGACAGCAGGATCAAAGAATTGCGGACTGGCGGCGTTGTTATCGTTCGTGAATTCAGTTGATAATGTTCGTGTGGCCGAAGGGTGCGCAACCGCAATTGATAATTATGTTCAAGAATTGTGCACGCCAACCACAGGCAACATGAAATTCCCATGGAATTGTCGTCGGATGAGCATGGGTGCGAATGATGACGCCGCAAGCAGTGCCGCCAACGCCAGTGTTGCAGCACATATTAAACAGTTCGCTGTGGACAATTGCAGTGATCCGACGGCCACGGACAAGACCTATGACGCATTGCCACTGCAAACGCGTACCCAGGTTGAAAAGGCGATTGATGATATTCGTGAACAATTGGATTATCAATTGATGGAACAGTGCGAAGATTTGGATGGTTATTGGTTAGAGGCAGACACAACCGATGGCACACTGTTAAAGGCGTTCTATTCCACGGCGTTCGGTGGAACGGATACGGGATATGCGGTGTCAGTTGGGCGTTGCGTGGAAAATTCAACACGGATTCAGTGCCTGAATTATAACGATGGCGAAGAAACACCAATGGCGTCGTATGATCTGGCCAAGGATGAATGTACATTTACAGAGGCCTGGTATGAACAGCAGTGTGCGACAATTGGCGGATACTATGATAACGGCATGTGCTATGTAGGGAAAGAATAATGAAAAGAAATTTATTAGTATCTTTGATGGCTGTTTTGGTGGCAACGCCTGCGCTAGCAGCAACAGGCAAGTCAATCGCGGTGGCAAAGTTGTTGACCAACTGGGGTGGTGGTAATTGGGATTCGTGTGGTGCACATGCGTTGGTTGGCTCGGCCGAGTGTATTGGCGCAACAAAGGACTGTACAACAAAAAAAATGTACGCGCGTAATTATACCGATGAATATGCGGTTCAGATGATGGTTGCGGTTAATATCACGGAACACGGCGCATATTTTTGCCCAATACAGATTGAAGGAAAAAATAAAAACAAGAAAAACGCGTGGACTGAATACGCGATGATTGGTGGTACGACGGGATGTCGTTGGCTGTGCAAGGATGGATACAGCGGTGATGACTGTTCTGTTGCGCCAGGCAGCACCGCTAAATGTGACGCAGTGGAATTTCGTCGGGCGAATTATGATGGTTTGAAACGTGTTACATCGGGTGCGAATATCGAAGATGATATCGCCATGTTCAACTGGAATCGTTATTATGGTTGCGGTTTGAACAAGGGCCAGGAACACGATAGTGTTTTGGCAATTACGCGTTGGGCGCCGGGTGGACACGGTGCATTTGTGCAGCCCTTAATTGTGCGTGCACAGCGCGAAGGTTGGGAGAATATGATTTCATGGCCGTCAATATTTTACCGTGTTGGCGCGACCGAGATTTTGGCATGCATCAGTGGATATAAGCCAAATGCAGGTGGTACAGATTGCGTCGCGATAAGTGAAAATCTGTGCGCCGAGGCGAAATCATGCCCAGGCTGGACGGGGTTTGATGAAAGTCAGCATACATTTGTTATGCCAACCGGCAAGGATTGCTTTGAATTCAGATGCAAAGGCGAAAATATGGCGTTTGCATCCGCAACGGATCGTTCGTGTGTGGAATGCACAACCAGTTTACGTGGTGGCGTGTCGCCTGTGGATGGAACGTGCGTAAAATGTGACAGTGGCAAGGTGTTTAATAACAAAGCGACCACTGCTGCAGTGCACTGCGGGGATGCGACTGCGTACACAAAAACAGATATGCAATATGGCAAAGGAAAAACAAAAAATAACAATCCAGAGCCAGAGAATCAGTGTTGGACCAAGACCGAAACAGATGTATATCGTGAATGTGTGACGTCGGGCGCGACAAGTGCATCAGAATCTTGAACATGGAATTATTACCCCGCCGAATGGCGGGGTTTTAGCATATGTAATACTGCGCTAAACTTTTATTTGGTGATGCAATCTTACGCTGATTATATTTCGTTGATAAATAAAAACGCCCCGGATGGGGCGTTGTTTTTAAGCTTGGTCGAATTAACGAACGGGTGCCTGTTGGAACAGTTCGTCTGATTTAACCTTTTTTTCCTTGGTCTTGACATGTGTCAACATGGCATCCAGGGCCTTGCGTTCGAACAGCATGCCGCGCAACATAGCCAGGGCGTTTTGATTCTTGTTATAGAATTCAAATACCTGTTTTGGATCTGGATAGCGTGCTGCTTCGGACCAGATTGCCTGTTGCAGATCTTCGCGGGAAACTTCTACTTTGTTTTGAGTGCCCCATTCCGCCAAGATTAAGCCCAATTTAACGCGACGTTCGGCGTCTTTGCGTTCCTGTTTTTCGTCCCATTTATGGTCACATTTTTCATCGTGGCAATGCGCATGTGAACGTTCAAATTCATTTTTCGCCATTTCCAATTCCTGGGACACCAATGTTTCAGGCAAATCTAACTTCACCTTGTCCGCCAAGATGTCCAACAATTCGTTACGCATTTCACGCTGGGCTGCGTCATTGTATTGTTCGGTCAGGATGTTACGAATGTGCGCTTTTAATGCGTCCACGGATTCCTGGCCAACCTGTTTTGCCAATTCGTCGTTTAATTCCGGCAAGATGTGTTTGCGGATTTCATGGATTTCAACCGCAAAACGCGCATCAGCCCCCGCCAGGTTTTCTGCGTGATAATCGGCAGGGAATTTAACATTGACGTCGAATTTATCACCAACCTTGTGACCGATAATCTGGTCTTCGAAGCCAGGGATAAATGCGCCAGAACCCAAAATCAGGTGATGTTTTTTCGCTGCGCCACCTTCGAATGCGGTATCGCCAACAAAGCCTGTGAAGTCGATAACAGCGACGTCACCATTGGCGGCCTTGTACTTGGCATCCTGTTTTTCGGCAACGCTGCGTGACTTGCGGATGTTTTCCAGGGCGGTTTCAACCTCTTTTTCATCCAGGTCGGCTGTCTTTTTCGTTACGGTGAATTTTTCTAAATCAATCGCCGGCAACGTTGGCAAAATATCGAATTCCAGGGAATATTCGGCATCTTTGCCAATTTCCCAACCCGCCAAATCTGCGCGTGGTGCGCCCGCCAGACGGATTTTCTTGTCTGCAACGTATTTGTTCAGATCATTGTTCATGATTTTATCAATCGCTTCGCCGTATGCGGATGCGTTGTATTTTTGACGCAGGATTGACAATGGAATCTTACCTGTGCGGAAACCTGGCATTTTAGCCTTTTTCCCGTATTCCAACAGGATTTCATCCGCCGCCGCCTGTAATTCGGCCGCAGGGATTGACCCAGTTACAGAATAATGTAAATCTTTGATTTTTTCTTTTGTAAACATATGCTTTCCCCTATTAAAAGTAAATTGCCGTGTGATTATACACGCTTTTTCAATGAAAGCAATAATAAAAAAACCGCCAGGGCGGTTTTGGTTTTATTTATTCTTGACCATTTAGGGTTTTTAGCATTTTCATGATGATTTCACGCTGGGAATCAGTGGGCAGTTTCCAATATAAATTTATTAACTGCAATGATTCATTCTTGGCCAATGGGTCAAATGCAGTCTGGTCAGATACACATGATTTTGGCAGGCGACCATTGCGTGGTTCGCGCTCAATATACCCCGGCAGGCCCGAGAAAAAGAATGACACAGGGGTTTCCAACGCTGCACTTAGTTCAAACAGGCGCGATGCTGCGATACGGTTGCCCGCGCTTTCATATTTCTGAATCTGCTGAAATGTGACGCCACATATTTTGGCCAAATCTTTCTGGGACAGGCCCATCATCACGCGGCGCAGTTGCATACGCTGGCCAATGTGTTCATCAATTGCGTTTGGTACAAATGCTTTTCCACTCATGATTTATTAACCTCCCCGTAAGATAAAGTTCCTGATAATTTATACAATTTTTCTTTTGCTTTTGCAATCAAAAAACAGTTATGATACCCTGAATTTGTAAAGGCATAAGGGGATATGATGAAAAAGCCACTTGTTTTATGTATTATGGACGGCGTTGGTATTAATAACGCCACAGAATATAACGCTGTTGCCCAGGCAAAAATGCCATTTTGGAATTCTTTGCTGGAAAAATATCCGCACGCACAGTTGGACGCCAGTGGGCCGGCGGTGGGCCTGCCACAGGGGACAATGGGAAATTCTGAGGTTGGACACATTACAATCGGTGCAGGACGCGTGGTAAACCAATTCCTGCGACGGTTTCAACTGGAAGATTGGGACCAGAATACATATTTGGCGGATTTTATTACATCGGTTCGTCGTGACGGGGGAATTGTGCATGTGGCGGGACTGATGTCTGATGGGCGTGTGCATTCCGATGTAAATGATATTTTAACAATTGTGGAACGAATCTTGGCGGCGGGATTGCGTGTGTGCATTCACTTTATTGCAGACGGCCGTGATACACCGCCACAATCTGCGAAAAAATATATCGATTTGATTAAGGAAAAACTGGCAACCGCGTTAGCAGATAATCGTGCGTTCTTTGGGACAATATCTGGGCGGTATTACGCGATGGATCGTAATCAGAATATGGACAGAACGTACCTGGCAATTGATGCGATTGCAAACGCAAACGCAAAATATCGGGCCACAACAATCGATGACGCGTTGGCGGATGCATATGCACGGGGCGAAACAGATGAATTTATCCAACCAACCGTTATTGATGGCGATGTGGCAATTCGACCAGTGGATGGATTCCTGTTCGGGAATTATCGCAGCGACCGTGCGCGTCAGATTATGCGCGAAATTCTGAAAACGGGCGTGCATGTGGTGTGCTTTTCCCAGTACGGTGAAGGTCTGAATGAATTGTGCCCTGCCCTGATGCCGGATGTCGCGGTGGAAAATACGCTGGGCGATGTGTTGGCGGAAAATGGATTAAGTCAGTTGCGTATCGCAGAAACAGAAAAATATAATCATGTGACATATTTTATGGACGCAGAAAGAAATATTGACTTTCCAATGGGGAAAAAAGTTCTGATTCCGTCGCCAGATGTTGCGACGTTTGATATGAAGCCAGAAATGGCCGCAATAGAGATTACAGATGCCCTGTTGCCAGAATTAGGCAAATATGATGTTGTGATTTTGAATTGGGCAAATGGTGACATGGTTGGACATACCGGCAATATGGATGCCGCGGTGCAGGCGATGGAGACACTGGATGCGCAGTTGGCGCGACTGGTGCCGGCGGTGCTGAAAATTGGCGGTACAATGTTGATAACCGCAGACCACGGTAATGCAGAACAAATGTG
Source organism: Alphaproteobacteria bacterium (assembly GCA_015062495.1). NCBI lineage: Bacteria > Pseudomonadati > Pseudomonadota > Alphaproteobacteria > Alphaproteobacteria bacterium. The sequence goes on from SUUN01000001.1 coordinate 183,762, forward strand.
GGATGTGGCAAATTCACTGCCATGGACGGCACACACAACAAATCCGGTGAATTTGGTGTTGGTTGCAGAAAATGCCCCAGCCGTGCGGGATGGCGGGTTGGCCGACATTGCGCCAACAATGCTGAAAATTTTGGGCATTCCACAACCGCCCCAGATGACTGGACGGTCATTGATATAAAAACACCCCCATTTGGGGGATTTTTTTTGCCATTAGGCACACAGTATAGAGTGCGAGCATATATTTTTATAGTGGGGTTTATTTTTTCCCTTGCGCGTGTGGGGGTAAATTGTCTACCATGAAACATAAAAGAGAGGAAGAAATGGGAAGAAAGCGCTGTTTCCTGGGATTTTTCGCAACTTTATTTTTGGCATTATTTACCGTCAATGCGTTCGCAGATGGGTATTCGTGTCCGTCGTATAAGAAATATACGTCGTGTAATGCCGGATATTATCTGGATGGCGAGGATGTTGGAAACACGTGCGCGTCGTGCGCCGATGTGTGGTCGGGTTCAACATCGGATGGTGGTGAAAGCGTTGGGGCAACGGCATGCTATAAGACAATTACACTGAATAAGAATGGCGGTTCGGGGACTTTGAATGGAACAAGCGGTTCAGCAAACGCGACCCAAAAGTGTTATTATGGGGCGAACTGTGCCCTGCCGTCGGCGTCGGGGTTGACACAGAACACATACACATTTACAGGCGGATGGGGAACAAGCGCATCATGTACCGCGACAACACAAAGTTTTGCATATACCGCCTTGTCTGGGACGTATTATGCTTGTAAAACCCAGAATAAAATCACAGCAACCGCAACCAACAAAAGCAAAGGATATGATGGAACGGCATTGACATGTAATGGCGTGTCGGTCAGTGTGCCAAGTAGTGGTGCAACTGTTATGTATGGTACAACCAGCGGTACGTATAATCTGACATCTGCGCCAACCATCACAAACGTTAAGGACAGCAAAACGATTTATTATCAGGTAACCGCGGATAATTATGTTTCGACAACAGGCAGTTTTGAATGTTCGATTACACCTGCGGCGGGCAGCACAGTAATTAAGGACAACGGTACAACTGTATCACAGGGCAGCACCGCATTCCCAGGTACAAAGGCACTGACTGTGACCTGTGCGGGGGGTGCAACAATTTCATCACCAACAAGCGGGACTGCAACCGTTGCCAGTGTATCAAACAGCGGCAACACTGTAACGTTGACACCTTTAAAGACAGGCAGTTCTGTTATAACGATTAAATGTCCTGCAACAGACAATTATCAAGCGTCGAGCGCAACGTATACATGGACGGTTAATCCAGGCACAATTACAGCAACTGTGTCGAATCCAAACAAGACATATGATGGCAGCGCGTTAAGTTGCAGTGGTATCAGTAATGTCAAACCAACAAATGCCACGGTTACATATGCAGAAAAAAGCGGTACGGCGTGTAGTACATACAGTTCGACAATCCCAAGTCGTACAAATACGGGCACAACAAATGTGTGCTATAAGATTGCATTGGCGAATTATAGCGACAAGACTGGTGAATTTACATGCACGGTCAATTCTACGACAGGCAGTGTAGTCATAAAAGATGGCAGTACCGTTGTGACCAATGGTTCGGGCAGCACGACATACCCAAACAATAAAACATTGACGGCCACATGCCCCGGCAATGAAGCGACGCCAAAGGTCAGCAGTGGTACAACATCTGTGGCAACGGCAAGCATTAGCAATAGCACAATCACATTAAAACCAGTTGCCGCTGGTAAATCTGTGATAACCGTCAATTGTGATGCGTCGACGAATTATGCCGCATCCAGTGCGACATATACCCTGACTGTAAATCCTGGCACATGCAGTATAAGTGTCAATCCAACCAGCGGTAAAATTACATATCCCACAACAACCAGTACGTTTACTGTTGACAAGGGTTCTTGTAATGGCAATTTAAGCGCAAAATCCAGCAACGACAGTGTCGCAACAGCAACAGTAAGTGGCACAACCGGAACGGTAACTTATAAGTCTGCGGGTGAAGCGACGATTACTGTGACCGCGGCACAATCGGGGCAATATGCAGCCGCAACCGCAACGTACACGGTACAAACAATACCAGGAACAATTACAGCAACCAGTTCGAATGATTCCAAGACATATGATGGCAGCGCCCTGACCTGTGATGGTAACATCAAGGTAACAGCGCCAACGTCTGGATATACAATTACATATGGTATAAAGGACGGCGTCTATGATTTAGATTCTGCGCCAACAATCACAAATGCTGGTTCACAGGAAGTATTTTATAAAATTACTGCGAACAACTATGCGGCAAAAACAGGGTCGTTTAACTGTACGGTTGCCCAGGCGGATAATACATTGACGCTGAGTGCATCAGGTGGCACGATGGCGTATAATGCAAAATCAACATTCACCGTTACCAAAAACGTCAGCGGTGGCACATTAAGTGTAAAATCCAGCAACGAAAGTGTTGCAACGGCCAGTCTGAGTGGTACAACAGTCACATTGACCAGTGGGGCAAACTATGGTTCGTCCACGATTACGGTCAGCAGTGCGGCGACCACAAATTATAAAGCGGCAAGTGCGACATATACACTGGTCGCCAACAAAGGTATAATTACACTGAACAACCAAAGTGCAGACAGCGCAGGCACGGCAAAAATCTATCAGATATATAATGATAATGTCTATTTGACCACATGGGGTCAGGATGCGATGACGACGTCTGCGAACGCAATTATTAAGCCAACAAAAACAGGACATACATTTGCAGGGTATTATAAGAGCACCAGTTATGCATCCAACGAACAGTATATTGGTGCAAATGGCAACATAACAGCAACTGGTTTGACCGCGGGCAAGGCTTTGCAGTCCAATGGTACATGGTACGCAAAATGGGATGCAAATAAATATACTGTTACATATGCGTGTGGTGATGGCGCAACGGGTACACCACCGGCGAATGGTACACCCACATATAACCAGAACTTTACACCGGCGGCAAATACCGGTTGCGTGCGCGATGGATATACGTTTAATGGATGGAATGACGGAACGACAAACCGCGCAGCGGGCACGGCGTTCAAGTGGACATACACATCCAACAAGACCTTTACCGCACGGTGGAAACTGAATGGTGCAACCGATATTAAATATAACGAAAACGGCGGAACAATTAACGATTATGGCAATGCGATTGCGTGTAATGCAGAAAGTGCGGCGTTCGCCCTGCCGACAAATGTGACACGACCGGGTTATACGTTCCAGGGATGGTATAACAATTCCGGTTTAACGGGCACAGCGGTTAAGACGGTTTCAGCAGGGGCATGTACAGGACAATTAGAATACTGGGCCGACTGGGATGCGTGTAATGAAACAACGGCCAAGGCATGTAATTGCGGCGAAAATAAATATCCATTGAATGGAACGTGTACAAGTTGTTCTGTGTCATGTTCGAACGTTTCGGGGTATACAGAAGGAAACTATAATGTATGTAATGCCCAGACGGACAGTGTGTGTTATCGCGCATGTGTTGTGTCTGATATCAAAGGCGCAACGGCCGTGTCGGGTACTGTGACCAAGGGTGGCGTTAACACCTGTGTGGCGACAACATGTGGCGACGAATATTATAAGTCTGGTAATGGGTGCGAAAAATGTCCAGAAAACGCCCAGGAATGTGGCGGTGGTGACGCGTCGTGGGAATGTGATACGGGGTATGAAAAAACCGCCACTGGCGCGGGGTGCAAGCCCAAGACGTATACAGTAACACTGAACGACCAGGGCGCAACGACGACCGGCACAACATCTGTGACGGCGACATATAATCAGCCAATGCCGGCAATTACAGTGCCTGCGAAAACAGACTATGTGTTTGGTGGATATTGCACAGAAAAAGAAGGTGCAGGTGATTGCTATTATAACGACAGTGGGACAAGTGCACTGAACTGGAATATAGATGATGCAAACGAAACACTGTATGCATATTGGATTGTTGACTTCTTTGACTGTGAAGCCGGCAAAGCCGCCGATGGCACGACATGTAGCGAAGGATCGTTCTGTCCAGGTGGTAAGGTAAGCGCAAGTCAAACACATTTGTGTGAACAGGCGTGTCCGCCCGCGACCGGCAAAACTGTGACGTCGCCAGCGGGTGCAACGGCATCAACCCAATGTACAGCCAGTGGCGCGGTTAATATTACCGCCGAAGATACGACAAAATATCCAGACGCCACAGGAACAGGTACGGAAACCTGTGCTTGGAACGGCGAAACCTATGCTGCTTCGTGTAATACTGTGCCAGAGACGTGTATTGGTGGATTCTGGCGACCAACAGATAACAGTCCGTTCTGTAACCCTGTTGGGTATGGATACTATCGTGGTGGCAGTATCGGAATCCGTACACGGAATGCGTGTACAGATTTGAATGGTGCGAACAGCACGGTAACGACATCAACGGAAACATCTTCGGCGGCAACGGCATGCTATAACGTATGTTCCGAGGTTAAAACAACCGATGGGAATGGTGTTCGAACACCAGAAAATGCCACAGAAAACTTTAACGGGACGACAATTCCGGCCTGTTCGTACACAACGCAGTGTACAGATGGCTATGAACCAAGTGGCGATGTATGTGTGGCAAAAACTATAAAAGTCACATTGAATCACAATGGCGGAACATCGGGCGTAGATGCGATTTACCTGAAATATGGTGTTGCATGGTTGGATGCAAATGGCAATACGATTACAACGATTGAAACGCCGAAAAAAACAGGTGAAACATTTGGTGGATATCTGTCGGGGAATACTCAGGTTGTGAATAATGCAGGCGCGATTGTTGCATCAACAATGCTGTTTAGCACACCAACAACAATTACGGCATCTTGGTCAGATAACCCAACAAAAGTCTGCAAAGCAGGAACATACTATCCGGGCACAGGCGCAGAATGTGCAACATGTCCGGCCGGCAGTTATTGCGGGGGTGTGTCTGCAGTCCAAGAGACGGGCGAAGCAGGACGTAAAAAATGCGTTGACCTGAATGTAAATTATACTGCGGCGACCGATGCAAATGGGAATACACTGACGGTGTCAATTGGCTCGGCCACGGGTTCGGACAGTGCCGATGATTGTTTCGCAACAAATATTGTTTATACCCCAAATCTGTATACAGCAGGTGGCCAGACATGTATGTATGACGCGACCACAAAATCCTATTCCGCAGATTGTACAGATCGTGTTGTGTACACCTGTGCGGGCGGGTACGCATTGGCAAGCGATGATGCGGTTGCATGTACGCCGGTTGGATATGGTTATTACAGCCCGGACAAGTCGTTAAGCGCAACACAGTGTCCGTTAAATACAGAAACAAACACGCGTGGAACAACGCAAAACAAAACAACCGCATCGGCCGAGGGGTGCGTTATGGATAACCTGTGGTTCGAAAATGATACCAGTGGGCAACGTCGTCAGTGTTTCTGGTCAGACACGTCCAAGGCATACGACAGACAGTGTCAACAATCGACAGTTGTGTCGTGTATAGCAGGTTATTGGTATGATGCGTCACTGTTTGCAAGTGATTCAACTGCCGAGAAGTATTGTGTGCCGGTTGGCGCGGGCGCGTGGAGTCCAGCACAATCCGCATGTAATGGCGAAGATGCCCAACCAACATCCGCAGGGTGTTCAACAGTGAAAAACACCTGTCCGGGCGCAAATCCGCAGACCAAGATAGATGATGCAACAGGCGAACAGAAGACCACTGCATCGTCGATATCAGATTGCGTTCTGGCGTGCGAAGATCCAGGATTATACTGCGATAATAACGAAGCCAAAGAGTGCGAAGCCGGTTCATACTGTACAGGCGGGGTTAAGTATTCATGTGCGGATGCGACAGATGGCGAATATACATTATCTGCCGCAGGCAGTGATGAAATTGGCGATTGTTATAAGGAACAGACAGGATGCGCGTGTCGTGACATTTGTACAGATTCGTCTGTAGTTAAAGAGTTATATCCGAATGCTAATTCTTGCCAATTAGGAGCATTAACTACATTTGCTGGTGTTGTTTACTACAACGCACCAGAATCGTGTGTGGTTTTGGCAACTGGTGAGGCAGAGTTGTGTCCTTTGGCACAAGCTAGGTGTAAGAACACATACTATTTTGATGGTGATTTGAACGGCGATTGGTCTTGCAAAACCTGTTCTGCCTTAGGTGGTGGGTATTCTAAATCTAATAGCACGCTGGGGGCCGTGCCGGCAACATCACAAAATGGTGCTAAGGCATGTTATAAGGTTGTACCGTTGAATTGTACAGCACCAATCTGTCCGACTGCTGATACAGGTGCTTTTTGTGAATATGATTCTTCGGACACGCTTGGTGCAGCAGGATGGTTACATTACGGGACGGAATCCGCAATACCTGCTGTTGGCAAGTCTAACTTCGTATGTCCGGCGACGGGGGATAATGGTTCGTACTTTGAATGCTTGACGGGATATGACAAGAATGAAAGTGCGGATATCGATCCGACCGATGGGTCTGCGTCTGATCCGTCTGAATTGTGTACGCCACATGTTTATACCATAACACTGGATGCGAATTATGATGATGGGGTGGATAATGTTATCTATCAAAAGTACAAGGATGGTTGGTATTCCGACCAGGCGGCAGATGCAACAGATAAAATTACCAAAGCACCTGTACACACACGCGATAATTATACATTGCAGGGATACTATACCGCACCTGCATTTGGTGGGAATATGGTGATTGATGCGACAGGTGACTTTATCGTCAGTGATGCAATCAATGCAAAGTACACCGCAGATCAAACATTCTATGCAATATGGTCGCAGAATATGTATAAATGTCAGGCAGGCAAATATTATGAAGCCAATGCAGATGGTTCAGACAGCGTTTTGAAAGACTGTGTCGCGCCATATTATTGCCCAGGCGTTAGAGAGGTTGCGGTTGGTGAGACCGGTTGTCGCAGCGATTGCCCGACACCACAGGTAACCCCAATTAAAACACCGGGTACGATTGCGGGTAGTCAGTCCAGCGCAACCAGTTGCTATGCAAACTTTGCAACGAATCCGTTGACAGGTGCAGAGTTGGCAAATGGTGATGGCACATGGGTTTGTCAGTACAGTGGCTCATCAGATCAGGGCAGATATGCGAACTGTAATATCATTGTCAATGCATGTGACGCAGGATATTATAATCAGTCTGGGACGGTGACATGTACAACGCCAGATAGCGGTTATTATAGCCCAGCGGATGATTTGATTCAAACAAAGTGTCCGCCAAAGCAAAATACAAACTATACGATTGGCACGGATGTGTTGCGCGATTCCAAGGATGACTGTTATGTTGTCTGCAAATCCGACATACCGACAGTGGAACACAGTACCAGTGTGGATGTGACCGCAGGTGAAGCATTCAGCAAGATGTTCTGGTCTGAAAAAGATAATGCGTATCCGGCATGTCATTATACGGTTGAGTGCGAAACAGGTTACGAGGCTGTATCGGGTGTCGATCCAAAGTGTAAGGCCAAGAGCTATGATATTACGCTGAATCTGAACGGCGGTTCGGGCGATATAGCGGATACAGTACGTTGTACATTTGATGGTGGGGATTGTGCCCTGCCCGCAACAAGTGTGTTGAAGCGTGACGGATACAACACTGCCAACAAGTGGTGCGTAAATGCAAATGGCACAGGTGCGTGCTATACAGCGGGTGCGATTGCCAATGGTAATGTTTCCGCAAATGGGACAAACACCGTACTGTATGCGATTTGGGAACCAGCGGTGTTCAAAATCACCCTGAGTGCACCAGACGCAGAAACAAACGCAGAGCAAGGGCCAGTATACCTGAAATATGCGACAGGTTGGTTCAGTGATGCAGCAGCGACCAAGCCCATTACATCGATTGGGACAAACCTGCCAGGCAGAGGTACGTCGTACATGTTTGCAGGGTACAAATTGAACGATCAACCGATTATCGATGCAAATGGTACGCTGTCGGGGTCAAGCAATGCACTGACGGCGACGACCAAGGACGCAACCGCCACAGCATGGTGGACACTGGGCAGTACATATTGCGAACCGGGTTATTACTATTCAGGTAATGGCAGCGAGTGCAAGATATGTTTGGCAAACCACTGGTGTCCAGGTGGTAGGTTTGGCACAACCGAAAATGGTGAGGTTGCTGGCCTGAATCGATGCGAATTAGACGGTTTATCCACAGGTGGGACAAGCGCAACAAATGTTGGGGTTTGCTATAAAGAAGGTATGGCGTACACCACATATATTGATGCCGATAAAACATATCCACGCGCGACAGGTACATGGACATGTAATTTTGAAACCATTGGATATACAAACTGTCATGAAGATACAGTGGATATTACATGGTGCGCGGGCGGACACTGGTATGACGAAAGCCAGAACGCAATAGACTGTGTAGTGGTTGGTGCGGACAATTGGAGCGAAGAAGCCGAATTGAAAAAGCACGCATGTCCAGACGGTGGTAATACCAACGGTGCGACGATGTCTGATTCGTTGACAGACTGTCAAAAACGTGTTGAAACATATGTGTCTGACACTAATAACGCCAAGGGCACGCATGTGTGCAGTGCGCGTTCAGATGGCGCGTCGGTAATATACGACCAAAAATGTCAGGCAGATACTATTGAAATCACATGGTGTGCGGGTGGTTATTGGTATGACGAGTCTCAGACAAATACTGATTGTGTGTTGGTGGGCGTTGGACATTACAGTCCAGAATCAGACAAAGCCCTGTACGATTGTCCAGCGGGCGGAACAACGACAATCAATAATGCGTCCACACCGCATGGTGTATGTCAAAAGACAAAGGTATATCCGGGTATTGAATACACTGGTCCGGCGGTGTACGGAACGGGTGTACATGGATGTCTGTATGACCAGGCGGCAGATGGCATGATGTTTGGCGACGAAAAGTCCGACGGATATGTGTCGTGTGGCCAGATTACCATGACAGAATGTAATCCAGGGTATTGGTGGAAAAATGGCGACACCGTATGTAAAGAAGTTGGATATAACAACTTTGGTCCAGTGGCCGACGCAAACAACAGTGGCCATCCAACAGGCCTGGGGACATGTCCAGACGGCGGGTTGACCCAGGGCACAAAGAGCGTTGATGCAACGGCATGCTATCTGGAAAAACTGGCGTGTGATATCACGAATGGAACGGGTGAACAAACACGTTTCTATGACAGCGCAGTGGTATCAGATACTGCTGGTTACAATGTGTGTCGCGCAAATGGTCAGGTGGCAGAATGTGATATGATGTGCGCAATCACTGGATGCGATACAGGATTCTCGTTGGTAGAGGGGGCATGTATAAACTGTCCTGTGGATAATGTATGTACCACCGAAGAAGGTCAGCGTTCGTGCGCCGTTGCGACCAATGGCACACATGCCAAGGCGGATGCCGGCACAACAGATGTTGCGTATTGCTATGCGGAATGTGCGCTGGGTAAAAACGCGTATCAGATGGGTGGACGCGATTACTATGGTGCGAATGTCCCGGACACCTGTGAAATCACAGTCTGTGCGGCGGGGTATACACTAAGCAATGGCGTATGCGTAGAATGTCCAGCAGGCATGATATGCAATCCGTCATCAGGGGATGATGCGCCAAAGTCTTGTGAAACGCTGACGGGCGGCGAATATCCAGAATCAGAATTGAATTCTGACAGCATTAACGACTGTTACAAGGTTTGTGAACCATATGCGGTTGTTAATGGAACGGCCGTACCGGTGGCGGATCGGGCGTACTATCCAGCGGATTGCGAATTCGCAGGCAAATCATCAAGTGGTAATCCATGCGAGATTGTAGATGGTGTATGTATCGAATCGTCGTGCAATTATAACTTTGAAATGGACAATGGTATCTGCAAGCCATGCGCACGCGAACATGCGATTTCATATAAACCAAATGGAAACTGTATCGTAGAATCGTGTGCGAGCGGATATCATCCAAATGGCCAGCAATGTGAAAGCAACGTTGTTGAATGCAGTGCACCAAATGCGATATCTGCGACACAAACATGGGATGCATCACGCAATGCGTTTGGCGCATGCATGATAACCGAATGTGCAGATGGGTATCACTTGGGTGCGAATGCGTGTCAGGTTGATGAACAGGTATGTGAACTGGAACACGGGGTTGGTGTGCGTGAATGGAATCACAAGACCAACACATGGGGCGAATGTATTGCAACCAAGTGCGATCCAGGATATACAAACGAACCAGGACAGACAAACGAACTGTGGAAACAATGTGGCCGTTGCAACAACATGTACAGTGCAAATGGCGAGTTGGCCGCCAGCAGTTATGTCCAGGGCTGTGAAATCGCGGCATGTATGTATCAGGGTGAATTGTATACGCTGGAAAACAACGAATGTCGTCTGATTTGTGATACATATTCGGACGAAACCGGTTCAAGACGCTGGAATGCGTCACGCAAGAAATGTGAACGCACATGCGCGCCTGGATATACATCGTGGTAAGAATCCCCCGTTTGGGGGATTTTTTATCCCGCTAAATTTTTATTTGTATTCAGATTTGCGTATCGAATCGTGGTCAAATTAAAAAAAATATATGTTTGGGTATTTTTTACTTGTGCTATCCCCTATGTTTTTTCTATGATGACAGAGTAAAGAGAAAAAGAAAGTGGGAAGAATGTCTAGATTTCTGCGTTTTTGCGCGTTTTTATCCGTATTGTTTTTCACAACAAATGTGTTTGCCGCGGGGTACTCATGCCCGACGTATAAGAAATATACGTCGTGTAATGCCGGGTATTATATGACCGTAAATGGTACATATAACGGCACACCTGCGGTTGGTAATGCGTGTACCATTTGTCCGGCTGGGTCGTATTGTACAGGTGGCACGGCGAATAAAGTCGCGTGTGCACGTGGCTCATACACAAACGCAACAGGAAAAAGTGCCTGTACGGCGTGTAGCGCAGGAACGACCACAAGCGGCACAGGACAAACCAGCTGTAATGCAACATGTTCAAACAATAATAGCTATGATAATTCATGGGCGACGCCATCATGGTCGGCAAATACTGTTACCAACTTATGTAAAATTAGTAATTGTAAGGCTGGTTCAAAGTACAGCTCAACGGCTTATACATATTATACGGGCACTTGTACAGCTTGTGGCAGTGGCACATATATGGCCAGCAGCGCCCATACCAATACAAGTTGTACGTCATGTACGACAACGTCGGGGTGGACAACAACGACCAACAGTACAGGTTCGACCGCCTATACCGCATGTTATCAGACACAAACACCGGCAAATTGCGCAAGTGGTACAATTAAACGTACCGCCAGCAGCATAAGCGGAACAACAATTACGTATGGTACAGCATCTGTAACCAGTGCACTGTCATCCAGTCCGGGTTATTATGTAAATGGTACATCATGTAAGGTCTGTGCCAATGGTAAGTTCTATGGTGGTGGTACGGCGACATCATGTACATCGTGTCCGTCGTTGACCAGTGGGTACAGTTATGTATCAGGGACTGGTTGGACGTCGTACAGCAGTTGTAAAGAAACCAAAGCCTATAGCAGTGTCAGCGGTAATTGTTATAGTGGTGCATTGACCAAGACCGCAACCAGTGCAACAGCATGGGGTACGGCGGTAAGTACACTGACCGCAAAGGGTGGTTACAAGGTTAGTGGCAGTGGAGACAGCACAACGTGTTCTGCATGTGGTTATGGTAGTTATAGCTCGAATGGTAATGATACCACATGTGATGCGTGTCCGACAGCAGATAGTGGTTGGACTATGACCACAACAAGCAATGTTGCAACTGGCTACAGCGCATGTTATCAGTATCAAACACCAACTAACTGTGCGAGCGGTAGTGTTAAGAAAGTTGCATCCAGTGCGACGGCATGGGGAAGTACTGTATCTGTTCATAGTGCCCTGTCCTCTAAACCTGGGTATTATGTAAGTGGCACATCATGTACAGTATGTGGCAATGGTACGTTCTATGGTGGTGGTACGGCGACATCATGTACATCTTGTCCAACGTTAACCAGTGGATATAGCTATGTGTCTGGCACAGGTTGGGATGCGTACGGCGATTGCAAAGAAACCAAAGCCTATAGCAGCGTCAGCAGTAATTGTTATAGTGGTGCATTGACCAAGACCGCAACCAGTGCAACAGCATGGGGTACGGCGGTAAGTACACTGACCGCAAAGGGTGGTTACAAGGTTAGTGGCAGTGGAGACAGCACAACGTGTTCTGCATGTGGTTATGGTAGTTATAGCTCGAATGGTAATGATACCACATGTGATGCGTGTCCGACGGCGGACAGTGGATGGACAGCGTATTCAACCAGTAATGTTTCGACAACATACAGCGCGTGCTATGAATATAAGTCTGGGACAAACATCAGTTCATATTGTTCTGCGGGTCAGTTGCGTCGTGCCGCGTCAAGTGCAAGCGCGTATAGCACCACGGTTACAATATCCACCGCATTGCAGGCCAAGGCTGGTGCGTATGTAAATGGTCAGACCTGTACACAGTGTAGTGGTGCGGTGTTTAGTGCCGGTGGTGCTGCAACAAGTTGTACAGCCTGCCCTGCACAGACAGATGGATGGACACGTGCAAGCGGTACAGGTTGGGATAGTTATACAGATTGCTATCAGACCAAGGCGGCAACAAGCGTAAGTAGCTATTGTTATAGCGGTCAATTAAAGCAGATTGGCGCAAGTGCTACAACATGGGCAACGGCAACTGTATCTACAGCATTTACTGCAGACAAAGGTTCGTATGTAACAGGTAGTGGCGCAAATACGACCTGTAGTCAGTGCGCAGCGGGTACGTATCAGGGTACAGACGGCAGTACAACGACAAGTTGTAGCGCATGTACAGGTCGTACAAAGTACAGTGCAAAAGGTGCTGCGGCATGTTCGGATGTTGGAACTGGGTATTTTACAACTGGGTGTAATAGTAGTGGCAATAACTGTACAGGCCGTACACAGTGTAGTGGTTCTACGTACTGCGTAAGCGGTGTTCAGAATAACTGTCCATCAGCAGAAACAAACTGGACATTGGGTACTGGCACAGGTTGGAGTGCGGTAACAAGTTGCTTTGAAACACGTGCTGCAACAAACGTGAGCTCGTATTGTTCTGCGGGGCAGTTGAAGAAAAACGCAACAAGCAGTGCAACATGGCCAACAAGTGCGACGATATCAACTGCGTTCCAGGCCAAGGCTGGTGCGTATGTTAATGGTCAGACATGTACACAGTGCGCGGGGGGGGAATACAGTGCCGGTGGTACTGCAACAAGTTGTGGCACGATTAAGGCCAACTGTTATGGCGGTGCGGGTTCGTCAACCGAATGTCCAAACAGTTGTACTGCAAATTCGTCCAGTCCGGCAGGTTCAGATGCAATCAGCGATTGTTCGTGTAATGCTGGTTATTCTGGAAATGCCGCAACATCTGGTGGTACATGTACCGCCTGTGCCAAGGGAACGTATAAAAGTGCGTCTGGCAATACAACATGTTCGTCGGCTGGTTCTGGGTACTATGTTGATACAACGGCTGCAACATCACGCAAGGCGTGCAGTGCATTGGATTCAACCAAGACAGACGGAACGTATTCTTCGGTCAGTCCGTATGATGCCAATACGACCTGTCGATTTAAGCAGAACGCCCAAACAGTTCCAACATACTGTGCGACCAAGACCAGCAATACAATGTCGTATTCTGGTACTGCATGGCCAGCGAACACCTATGCCGTGACGGCCAAAGCTGGTTCGATTATCAGTGGCAACAACAGTGCGTCTGCAACGTGCAGTCAGTGTGGCGCGGGTAAATATAGTGCCGGCGGTACTGCAACAAGTTGCGGAACGTGTGCAAACTGGACCTACTCCTCTGCAGGTGCGACAACATGTACGGCGTGTTTAGATGTTGAATCTGGTTGGACCAAGGCAAGTGGTACAGGTTGGACATCGTACAGTAGCTGTAAAGAAACCAAGACAAGTACTGCGATAAGTTCGTACTGTTCGGCTGGTGTTTTGACCAAAGCCCAGAGCAGCGCAACTGCGTGGGGTAGCGCATCTATTACGACTGCGTTAAAGGCGGCGGCAGGTGCGTATGTTAATGGTCAAACGTGCAGTCAGTGTAGTGCCGGTACGTATCAGGCGACCAGTGGCAGTACAGCGACGAGCTGTAGCACCATTACAGATGGTTGCTATGGTTCGGCGGGTGCGACTAGCGCGTGTCCGAATAACTGTAATGCATTGACTGCGCCAGCGGTAACAGGTGGTACGTTCAGCTCGGTCACACCACGTAGCGCAAATACAGCATGCCGCTATGTTGCACCAAGCAAGACAGCAACAGGATGTTCAAGTATTACAGCGAACACTGTATCGTATAGTGGAACTGCATGGGGTACTAACTTCTATACGACTAAGGCATCAAAGGGTTATCGTGTAAGTGCGACCGGTAATACCTCTGCCCCGGCGTGTACTGCTTGTGCGTGCGGTACGTATCAAGGAACAGACGGCAGTACAGCGACAAGTTGTACAACAACGACGGCTGGTTACTATGCGAATGGTACTGGTAATAGTAGTCAGACACAGGCAGACGCTGGTTACTATGCAGCAGCAGGTGCATGCGATCAGACGGTCTTAAATAATGGTTGTTGGGGTGCTGCTGGTGCAAGTACTGCGTGTCCGAACAACTGTAATGCATTGACTGCACCAGCGGTAACAGGTGGTACGTTCAGCTCGGTCACACCGCGTAGCGCAAATACATCATGCCGCTATGTTGCACCAGACAAGACAGCAACAGGATGTTCAAGTATTACAGCCAACACTGTATCGTACAGCGGTAGCGCATGGGGAACTAACTTCTATACGACCAAGGCATCAAAGGGTTATCGTGTAAGTGCGACCGGTAATACCTCTGCCCCGGCGTGTACTGCTTGTGCGTGCGGTACGTATCAAGGAACAGACGGCAGTACAGCGACAAGTTGTACAACAACGAGTGCGGGGTACTATGCGAATGGTACTGGTAATAGTAGTCAGACCAAGGCAGACGCTGGTTACTATGCAGCAGCAGGTGCATGCGATCAGACGGTCTTAAATAATGGTTGTTGGGGTTCGGCTGGTGCAAGTACTGCGTGTCCAAACAACTGTAATGCATTGACTGCGCCAGCGGTAACAGGTGGTACGTTCAGCTCGGTCACACCACGTAGCGCAAATACATCATGCCGCTATGTTGCACCAGACAAGACAGCAACAGGATGTTCAAGTATTACAGCCAACACTGTATCGTACAGCGGTAGCGCATGGGGAACTAACTTCTATACGACCAAGGCATCAAAGGGTTATCGTGTAAGTGCGACCGGTAATACCTCTGCCCCGGCGTGTACTGCTTGTGCGTGCGGTACGTATCAAGGAACAGACGGCAGTACAGCGACAAGTTGTACAACAACGAGTGCGGGGTACTATGCGAAGGGTACTGGTAATAGTAGTCAGACCCAGGCAGACGCTGGTTACTATGCAGCAGCAGGTGCATGTGATCAGACAAAGATTCAGGCAGGATGCTTTGGTGGCGAAGGCTCGGCCAGTGCATGCCCGAATTCATGTCCGGCAGCGGAATCTGGGTGGACGTTGGCAAGCACAACAGGCTTGAAAGTTGTGACAGATTGCGCGGAAATAACAACGCCATCAACCAGTGGCAGTCCGATTGCAACGATCTGTACGGCAGGTACGCTGACCAAGAAAGCAACCAATGCAACCACATGGGGCAGCGCGACGGCAAGTGGCCTGACCGCCAAGGCAGGACGCTATGTGAACGGAACAACATGTTCGGCATGTGCAGCGGGTACATATACATCCAGCGCGACAACTGCGACATCTTGTACGCCGGCGGCGACAGGATACTATGTAAGCGGGACAGAAGCCACATCACAGACAGCGTGCCCAGCGGGAACTTATCAGGGCAGCACAGGTAAAACAAGTTGTTCTGATGCGGTGGCGGGTACATATACCACAGGCTGTAAGGACACAACCAACAACAAGGCCTGCACTGGAACATCGGTATGTTCAAACGGTACGTATTCTGATCAGAAAGCCAGTTCTTGTACGGCATGTACGACCGCCAAGGGTTATACCAACAGCGGCACAACAGCGTCAAGTCACGCAGGCGCAGCAAGCTGTAAAGTGACATGTGGCGCAGGACAATATGTAGCGTCCGCAGGTGCGGGATGCGTGAACGTTGGTGTTGACACCACAACAAATACTGGATACTGGGGCGCAGGTGGCACGGTTTCCCAGACTGCAACGCTGGGCCGCAACAAGTGCGACACCGGGTTGATTACAACTGGTTCGGGCACAGGTGCGAACGAAGCGGCGGACTGTGGACGCAAGTTGCATGCGGGTGATAATGTGATTTACCTGCGCAGCGAGAGCCGCACAACACCGGCACTGCGTGTCAAGGTTGGCGATAAAACGTTCTTTGGCGCGTTAAGTACAACTCTGTCGGGTGCGTTAAAGGTCAAGAATGGATCAACCGAGTATTCAGTTGTAAATGATTATCAGTAAAAAAAATCCCCCGTTTGGGGGATTTTTAGTGGTTAGTGATTAGTGGTGGAATATATAATACAGCGATAAATAAAAGTTTAGCGCAGTTAATATAAACATACTTTTTGCAAAAAAAGTATGTCATCCCGGTGCTCGATACCGGGACCCAGGTCATAGAAACCTTAGTATTTGTGCGCGTTTTACGCGCATGACCTGGGTTCTGGGGTCAAGCCCCAGAATGACAAAAACGTAAAACGTTTTTGTTAACTAAACTTTTATTTAGCGAAGTGTTTACCACTGGTCAGTGGTGGGGGATAGTTTTTTTGCAGTATTGTTATGAAAATTATTTTTTAATCAATGTTTTTGCCATTGTAATGGATTCAGGCGTGATTTCAGAGCCACTGATTATGCGGGCAACCTCGTTCACGCGTTCGTCACCAGTAATTTCGCAAACCGATGTCGTGGTTTTATCGTTGGCAACAGATTTAGATATCTTGAAATGACGTGTGGCAAAACCTGCGACCTGGGCAGAATGAGTTATAACCAAGGCCTGGTTCGATTGCGCCAGGCGATTTAGTCGCGCACCAACCGCCGATGCGGTTGCGCCACTGATGCCTGTGTCAATTTCATCAAATACAAATGAATGCATGTCATTCGTTCCCGCCAAAACAACACGCATCGCCAACATTAAACGCGCCAATTCACCGCCAGATGCCGCACGGTGTAGTGGCGCAAATGGCGAGCCTGGATTGGTTTTTATCATGAATACAACATCGTCAATCCCGGTTGCAGACGGCGTGGTCACTGACACATCAACCATAAAATCCGCCGCCCCCAGTTTTAAATCGGGTAATTCGGCCAATAAACATGTCCGTAATGTGTTCGCAGCATCCACGCGGGCCGCAGATAATGCCGCCGCCGCCGCATCAAATTCGGCACGACAACGGTTTACAACGCTTGTCATTTTTTTCAGTTCTGCATCTGAATTATCAATCGCGTTTAACTGATCCGTCATCTGGGCCAACATATTTGGTAATTCATCCGCCGGAACATGATGTTTGCGCGCGGCCGCGCGAATGGCAAACAGGCGTTCTTCGATTTCATCCAGGTTGTCCATATCCGTTGTTTCAGGGGTCAAAGACTGGGTTATTTGCGCAACAGATTCCGCCAAATCGTACAATTTATCAATCTGGGCAGAATATGGATTTTCATCGCCACGTATGCGCTGTAAAATATGCGCGACATTAAACAACTGGGCATCCAATGAATTGCCACGTGGCGATAAGGCTTCGAGTGCTTCGGACAAAATGGCGGCATTCTTTTCCGCGTTCATCATATTAGCACGACGTGTGGCAAATTCTTCTTCTTCGCCGGGCTGTGGATTCAGGGCGCGTAATTCGGCCACATTGTGTTCCAAATATTCGCGTTCAGATTCACTGCGTGCCAATAAATCACGCAATTCATTCAGACGTTTTTCCGCCGTATGATATGCCATATACGCTTCGCGTGTGCGTGATAGTAACGTTCCAAAGTCCGCAATGTTGTTTTGCGCAAATGTATCCAACGTAGGACGATGTGTCGATGGATTCAGCAATGTATGATTCGCAAACTGACCATGCATTTCGATTAATGTGTCGCCCACCGCCTTTAACGTTTTGACAGATACAGGTGTGTCATTTATCCATGCGCGCCCGCGACCGTCCTGGGACAATGTGCGACGCAGAATAAGACCGCCCGCACAGTCAATGTCATATTCAGATAATATTCCGGCCGCCGCCGATGGCGTCACATCAAATTCCGCCACAACGGACGCAGTATCACAACCATGACGGATTAAGCCCACATCAGACCGCGCACCCAATGCCAATGACAGCGCGTCCAGTAAAATACTTTTCCCGGCGCCGGTTTCGCCCGTTAATATGTTCAAGCCAGAACCGAATTCTAAATTCAGTTTTTCAATTAATACGATATTAGAAATGCTTAATCCAATTAACATGCCCAGATTATAGCGGTTTTACAGGTAATTTTTCCAGTGAAAAATCATGCGTCCATAATATGTATGCGCTGATTTTGTAATCTGGGTAAAGGGCGCGCAAAAGCGTCATATACTCGCGCAACTGAATTATGTATTTATCACGAAACGTATTATGATTTATGTCGGTTTTATAGTCCAAGATGGAAATCGATTTGGTGTCATCGTCAATGCGCAATCGATCGATGCGGCGACTGATGAAACGGTTGTTTATTGTGCCGGCAATCGGGACTTCAACACGCGAATTTGGCGCAAAAAATGGCACTAAATCAGGATTGTTTTGTATTAACTGTATCAACACAGCATCACCGCGCGTGTTTTGACCATCAATGACAATATGCTGTAATCGGCCATGCATTTGTGTGCCATGCGCCGTGGCGTGCATTGCGGAATCGTGCGCAGATAAAATATTATGCAATATCGTCATTTGTTATCCTGATATGTTCATGGGGGGTATCGGCCGCCAACACGCGCCACAATTGTGTGTGCCATGCGTTCTGGGGGGCGTTTTTATTTGGGGTATATCCGTATATGTACAGTTCATCGCGGGCACGGGTCATTGCAACGTACAACAGGCGATAATATTCCGCCGTGCGCACACGCATCAGCGCATCAGACGCATCGCGACGTTCGGCACTGGCGTCGCCACGGGGCGTCCACAACCATACGGGCATATCGCCGGATTTAATCGGCAAAATATTTTCGTTTTTTGGGGTGCGTACAGTATCAATTAAAAATACAACTGGGGATTCAAGACCCTTGCTGCCGTGGACGGTGACAATGCGAACACCATTTGATGCGTCCATGTCGCGTTTAATTTCACTGCCCCCGGTGATGAACCATTTCAGAAAATGATACAGTGTTCCAGGCTGGGTACGTTCGTATGCCAAACAGATTGTCATAAATTCAGCCAGAGGGTCAATAACCTGAGCGCCCAGGGATGATATAAATTTCTGACGCGTGTTATCAGAACTTAAAACGGAATCAAAAAATGAATATGGCGCAAGTTTCGATGCCCAGGTTTGATATTCAACCAGGCGCGAATAGATGTCTGGATACTGTTCTGATATAACTTCGAACACGGTGGTTGGGGACGCGTCTGGGTCGGCGCGCTTTAATTGTTTGTTTTTATCATTTTTGATTTTACAAAAATTAAAAATATCCAGTTCAGACAAACAGAAAATCGGACTTCTTAACACGCAGCATAAACTAAAATCATCGGCCGGATTCAGACACCAACGCGTCAAATTAAGCAGGTCGCGTATTGCCGGAAAGTTTGGCAAAACGATACGATCACTGCCGGCGACATCTATGCCGCGCCGCTTTAACGCAACGGTCAATGGCGACGCCATGGGATTACGCTGCTGAACCAGAACCATGATGTCGCGCGCCATAAATTTACCGGAATCAATTAATGTTTTTATTTTGTCGGCCACATCATCAATATATTGTTTGAGGGTGGTTTCGTCCTCTAATTTAGCAACCAGTTTGTGCAATTCAACCGCGCCGGGTGCATCCATGCGAAAACACTTATGTTCATTGTTCACAAAGCCAGAAATATCTATGACGCCAGCATCTGCAAAAAAGCGATCGACCGTTTTTAATATCGGGGTGGTGGAACGAAAACTCTGCGCCAATGGGATTTCGGCAATCGTGCGCATATTTTCAGCGATTTGTTCAGATATTGTATCGCGACTGAGTGCAAAAGCATGCGGATCTGCGCCTTGGAAGCCATAAATAGACTGTTTAGTATCCCCCACAATAAACAATGACCGCGGCGATTGACTGGTGTCGCCATCGGCAAAAAAATCACCCGCCAGCAAACGTAAAATATCCCACTGGGCGGGTGATGTATCCTGGGCTTCGTCCACCAGAATGTGAGATAGCGACAAATCAAGTTGCGACAAAACCCAACCCATGGTTGCCGAATTGGAAAATAATTTGCGCGTATATAAAATCAAATCATCAAAATCCAAAACATTGCGCATATGCTTTTGGCGTTTATATTCGTCTGCAAATGCCGCCGACAAATCAAATAACGCAACCGTATCGTTGAACAACATCTGGTTTGCATTAAACTGGTTTTGTATGTAAACACGATCCTGTTCGGCGACCAAATATTCTTTTTTAGAGACAAGTGATTTTTTTTCGCCAGTGGCCGTAAGATATGCAGTTTTGTATTTTTCAAAATCCGCAGTCGTATCAATATACTGTTTTGTTAAGTTAATAATATCGTCCAGGTACTTTGCCGGCTTTTTTGCGTTATTTTGGTCGTTTTGTGCCAATTCGATGATTTTTTTCAGATTTTCTGGGGTAACATCGGTGTTTTTATAGACATCCAAACCAAGAAAATCACGAGTCGTATCAATAAAGTATTCGCGATATTTATCAAGTTGTTCAATTTGAAAAAACTGCTTGTACTGGGAACTTAATATACCCAACAGGTCCGTCATATACGTTTCGGATATACGCCCCACAATATGCGAAAAAGCATCATAAACACGGGCGTTTTTACCAGGTGAATTAATCAAATTATTAAAGGCATCTTGTAATAACAATCGCTGGGCAGAATCAGATATCAATGTCCACGATGGGGACAGGCCCGCCTCTATCGGGAAGCGGTGCAAAACCTCTTCACAAAAACCGTGTATGGTTTTTATTTTTAAAATTTCGGGATTGTCGATAAACTGAAAAAATATTCCACGCGCGTGCGCAATATCAGCCGGTGTTGCTGGACGATTTATCGCAACACCATCCAATAATTCGATTAATTCATCATCACTGGCAACCGCCCATTCGCGCAGGGATTTTAATATACGATTGCGCATTTCGCCCGCACCCGCATTAGTATACGTCAGACACAATATTCCAGACGTGCCACAATCAGACGCACGGAATAAAATTCGCAATAAACGCTGGACCAGGACACTGGTTTTTCCGGTGCCGGCATTCGCTTGAACCCAAACGTTTTCCGTTGGATTCGCGGCCATGTCTTGTTCTGGTGAAAGTGTACGTTTTTTTGCCATTTATACCCTTGCATTGTCGTTTTGATTTTAGTATAAATCCAATGGAACTGCAAGTTATATAAAAATCTGCACTTGGATTCAGGGGGAAGGAATGGAAATCACACAAGCATTATTAATTGGTGGAGCAATTTTAGGCGTACTGCTGACGATTACGCTGGGGGTATTGTTTTTTGTATCCAGAAAATCACAGAAAATTATGGAATCTTTGTTAATGATTATGACGCGCCCCGAACGCGCCAAGGTCGCGGACGCTGTACGTGTATTAAACACGTTGTTGGCAGACGAAATTAACAAACTGGAACAAAGTTTTCAAACGATGCGCGATACCCTGAACACACAAATCGCGTATGCAGACGAATTAAAAAAAGTACTGACCACACAGAACGAAAAACTGGTTGCCACCGCAGATGATGCAACAAAAAAAATCGCCAATATGTCAGGACGACTGGACAATACTGTGGCAGGACTGGGACAAATCGTAGATTCAAAATCATGGACAGATGTGGAAAATTCCACAGACAGATTTATGACATCGGTTAATGGACTGTTGGGACGCATAGACCAAACATCACAAGACACAACCGAACGTACGACACAAATCCAAACACAGATAGACGCATGGATAGAAAGCGGCAAAGAATTATCAGAAAATCTGAAAAACGAATTTAATAACAACGCCGAACAGATGAAAAACCTGGCCGGTGATACAGAAACAATGCAATCCAGGTTGTCCGAACTGTCAAAATCGGTGGCAGACGGATTTAGCGAAGTAAAAACATCCGCATCTAATTATGAAGATGTCATGATAAGAAATGACAGATTATTAGACGGCCACCTGGATAAACTGGCTGAATTTAGCAAACAATCAAAAAAACAATTAACCAGCCAGATGAACACACTGACCAACACTGCCAATGTCGTTGCGGGCCAGGTAAGATTGGCAGAATCGTCAATCGACAAACAGACACGCCGCCTGACCGATGCAGTAGAGACGTTAATGACAACCGCCACAGGGACGGAAAATTCAGTGCGTGGCATATCAACCGAACTCGCAACGCTGACCAATCGATTTGATGGCGAAATAAAAGAATTTGCAACCGGCGTCGTATCAGAATTAAAGACAGTATCGGGCGTTGCAAATGCAACACTTGAAAATACCAAGACGGCGGCAAGCGCATTCAGTGAATCTGTACGCGCGATGGCAACTGGGGTTCGCGAAACACTGATTGAAATGAATACAGCGCATACACAATTATCGGGACAATCTGAAAACCTGATTAAGATGTCTGCGGAAACAACCGCACAGTTGCAGCCACTGTCTGCGTTGATTGAAAAATACTATTCCGCCCTGCCCGACCTGTCACGTGGCAGTGTCGAAGCCAGCCAAACACTGGAACAGATTGTTGGCAGTCTGAACGAAAAACTAAATCAGATGAAGACCACCGTTGCGGAATCAACGACCGCGATTTCAGATTCTGCGATAAAGTTGGAAGATTTGGCCGGCGCATCGCGTCAGCAGATGATCGATTTAATGTCAGACTATGCCAAGGCGGTTAACACCATGCAGACATTGAACAAACAAATGATGGTGGCGCGCGCATCCGCGCCAATGGACGCAATTAAATCCGCGCCGACGGAATCTTTTGGTCATGTCAGCAGCCAGGATTTTTTGAATCAAAGCGACAAAATGTTTGAAAAACTGCACGAACAGTCAATGGATTTAACACGTGCAGCCGGCGCAGAAATTCCAGACGTTGTATGGAAAAAATATCACGGTGGCGACAAAACTATATTTTCGAAATGGCTGGCCAAGATGCTGAATGCAGCAGACAAAAAACGCATCAAGGAAATGCTAAAAGGCGACGCGGTATTCCGTTCCCAGGCGACACAATTCGTGCGCAGTTTCGACAAAATATTGGCACGAGCGCAGCAAACCGATAATGCAGACCGGGTATCGGCAGCACTGATAAAAACCGAACCAGGCCAGATTTATATCGCATTGAAAAACTATGTATAAAAACCCGTTTGACGAGCGCATATAATCCTGATGCGCCTGTGGTAAACCAATTAAAAATCCCGCCGAATGGCGGGATTTTTAATTAGTCATCGATAACACTGTATTCACAGAAGCCTTCGTTTGTATCACAGCGGGAAATTGTCCCTTCGCTGATGAAATAGCCCTGTTCGTGCAGACATGCTGGGCATACAGATGGCGCTTCGGTCCCGATGTGCCACATGCCACAGTTTGTGCAACGCCACATAACAATTTTATCTTGCTTAAACAATGTGCCGTTTTCAATTGCATCAATCAATGCGCGGAAACGTGATTCATGATAACGTTCCGCATAGCCGATATTTTTCAGGATTTCAGCGATTGCTGGGAAGCCTTCTTGGGCGGCAATTTGTGCAAATTTTGGATACATTTCTGTATTTTCTTCGTGTTCGCCATAGGCAGCAGCCTGCAAGTTTTCCAATGTAGTGCCGATTTTGCCCGCAGGGAATGACGCGGTTATTTCCAGATCGCCCCCTTCTAGGAATTTAAACAGACGGGATGCATGTTCTTTTTCTTGGTCCGCAGTTTCCAGAAAGATTTTGGAAATTGCCTGATAGCCGTCTTTTTTTGCCTGGGACGCGTACATTGTGTAACGATTGCGTGCCTGGGATTCGCCGGCGAATGCAATTAATAGATTTTTTTCAGTTTGTGTACCTTTTAATGATACCATAGGTGCTTCTCCTTTTGCTGTTTTTTTGTTCGTAGATGGATTTTACCAGACGATATATCAAAAATCAAAAAATTATTTCTTTTGACGTGCCAATTGATTTTTACAGGCATGGGCATGAATTAAATCCATGTATTCATCGTATAATTTTATACCAAGAAAAGCGCGCGCCTGTTCAATTGTGTTCCCATATGACCAATAAGTGCCATTATCGGTCGTATATTTTGCCACTATATATTTCGCGCCATCTAAAATATATTTACCATAGCAATTTTCAGACACCAACCAGGCCGAATAAAATTCAAAATGGTTCTTTTCCCGATGGGGCAACACAGCTTCCAAAACAAATTGTTTATCCCTAACATCTTGGATTTTATGCGGAAAAGGGTTTTGAACGCGCCACAACCCCGCCACAAATTCAACCTGGGACAACTTTACAGACGTTAACGGCACAGTTGTGTTATCAGATGTATACGCATGTACGCCCGCACGTCTGTCACGATTAAAATCGCGAAATTTGTCCATTATATTTGTATGCGTGGCAAACTTATTTTTGTACTGTGTCATTTTCAAGCCCCAAGAACTTCTTTTCTATGGCGGCAACCAACTCCGGAATCCCTACTCTCCCTGCTGCGCTGATGGTTAATATTTCAGGTTTCTTTTTTCGGCCAAACGATTTCTTGAACGCGGTCATTTTTTCAGACAATTCGTCGGCGTCAATCGCATCAATTTTATTTATTACAACCATTTCAGGCTTGGCAACCAAGTCGCCACCATACGAATCCATTTCATGGCGAATTGCCGCATAGCGCGCCACCCAATCAGGTTCTGTGCCGTCAATAACATGCAATATCATTTTTGTACGTTCAGCATGCCCCAAAAACTGGTCGCCCAGGCCGACGCCGGTATGCGCCCCTTCGATAAGGCCGGGCAAGTCAACCAAAACAAATTCGCGGTCGTGCGCGTACATGACACCCAATTGCGGATTTA
This sequence comes from Alphaproteobacteria bacterium, assembly GCA_015062495.1. Taxonomy (NCBI): domain Bacteria; kingdom Pseudomonadati; phylum Pseudomonadota; class Alphaproteobacteria; species Alphaproteobacteria bacterium. Next base: position 209,141 of record SUUN01000001.1, read on the forward strand.
ATGTAGTAAATGGATAGTTTGCAATTTTTGGGCGCGCCGCCGTCACCGCAGACAACAACGTCGATTTGCCTGCGTTCGGAAAGCCAACAAGTCCAATATCAGCAATCAGTTTCAGGCGCAGAACAACCGTGCGTTCTTCACCCGGCAGGCCATCGTTGGCCTGTTTCGGGGCGCGGTTTGTAGGGCTTTTAAAATGCAGATTGCCCCACCCGCCATTTCCGCCACGCGCAGCGCGATATTCCATACCGTCTTCGTTAAGGTCTGCGTATTCGATTTCTTCGTTTTCTGACAAAATCACCGTTCCTGTCGGCACAGGCAATACCAATGTGTCACCCGATGCGCCCGTGCGCATTTTACCCATACCATTTTCACCACGTTGGGCCACGAATTTCGTTTTATAGCGATAATCAATCAGCGTGTTCACATTTGGCACAGCAACAAACACTACATCACCACCGCGACCGCCGTCACCGCCGTTTGGGCCACCAAACTCGATATATTTTTCACGTCTAAAACTGGCCGAACCGTTTCCGCCATCGCCCGCCTTGACATAAATTTTTGCACGATCTAAGAACTTCATTTTATTTACCTTTGCGCACATTATAATCTAAAAACTTGCAATTTCCAGTCTAAAACACTATAATAAGTGGGCCGAATATGGTGATGATTCTGAATCCGTTGTGAAATAGTCATTTTGGACTGGGGGGCGGTACCCCACAGCTCCACCATCTGATACGACTGGGGGTCGTATTTGATTATGGGGCTGACATAGATTCGACAGGTGATGAAAGACAAATTGGGTGAATCCGACATGGCGTCGTTAAAAGCCAACTAAAAACTGAATGGCGATAGAATCGCTGCGAACGACAATGTTCGCCTTGCAATGGCTGCCTAATATGGCGTTGAATATGGTTGGCAATTGTTGACCACATTCGTTTTAGTTATTGCGGGGTCGCCCGATACCTGGCACCAGAAATCGGGCATTTTGATTTATTACAATAAATATGGAAAGGACATAAAATGTTTGGAAAAATTAAAAAGATATTCTTTACAGGCGTATTTGGTGTTTTATACATTTCATTCATTGCACAGTTGGTCTATGTTTTGGGCTGGGTCGCAGGTATTGAAAATAAATTAATTGGGTTGGGTCTGCTGACACTGGAATGGCTGGTTTTGATTGCGGCACGCTATTTATCAAAGCGTTCCAGCAACAGCGCACAGCACAGTAATGGATTCCGCCGTCGCTAAGAAAAAAAACTGAAAGACCGCCGATTGGCGGTTTTTTCTTTTTTATCGTCTAAAAATATGATATAATACCAGGTATGAAACGGATTATTTTGCCCCTGATGGGTATGATGGTGATTTTGGCGGGCTGTCAGTCATCATCGAACGAAGTTATTGATCAATCAAATATCGCAGATTCGTGCATTGGCGCGAATTGCGCAGTGGTGCGCTATGCATCGCCAAACGGTAATGATTTGGTATTGGAAACAGCCAAACATGTTATTGAAATTCAGGCACCGGCCGACGTACCATATTCGTACTATGTGTGGGCGGGCGATAAAAAGGTGTCAGACGATCCGGACTTGATTGTCGAAGATGGAAAATCAATGGTTTTGGTCGAAGAATAATTATGCTTTATACAAAAAATCCCCCAAATTGGGGGATTTTTAATTCTGGTGGGTTAGGTAGGACTTGAACCCACGACCAAAGCGTTATGAGCGCTCCGCTCTAACCACTGAGCTACTAACCCACGGCGCACATTATATATAATTTATAAAATCATGCAAGATAAATTTTTACAATTGCATTATTCTTGACTTAGAAAATATTGACGATAAAATATATTTGGCAATAAAATATACAAAATGACCGACAGACAAACATTGAAATTTTATCACCGCGCAATATGCGATACTACCCGGAACATCCGCCACGTAGATGTCCCGGTTATTCGTGGCACAAACAGCCGGATTTTTATTGTCGACACAACCGATATGGGACGCGTTGTATTTCGATTTAATCCGCGACACGTTGCGCATCGCAATCACGACATTAGCCAGGTTTTACAGGCGCATAACATCCCAGTTCCAACTGTAAAACTGAACCTGTACCAAGGACAGTATTTTGAAACATATCCATATGCACCGGGACAAACGTTTCAGGAATGTCTGGACGCGGGTATGTCCAGTTCGGAAATCAGGGACGTCTATGAAATGATGGCATACCAAGTAAAGAAAATGTCAGAAATCCCGCTGCACAATTTCAGAAATATTGAAAACAAAAACTGTTCAGCCGTCGCACAATCTAATGTGGTAACCAAGAAAGATTCTTGGGCACTGGGCCAGTGTGTCAAATACGGCACAAAGTTATTAAACGCCGGCCACCAAAGCATTTGCCATTGCGATTTAACACCACGCAATATCGTACTGAATGATGACAAACAAATTTCATCCGTTTTGGATTTAAACGCCGTATCAGTCGCCAACATTAACTTTGCACTGGCAATCACAGGGTTATCATTACGACGAAATAAACTGAATCGATATGAATTTTACAGCATTTGCGACGATGTGTTGCCAGGACGGTTGCAACCAGTACGCCTGAGCATAACAGAGCAAATATGTGGATTATATTTTCGCGGATATTGCAAATAATATGAAATTACACAGCGATGCATTTTATCATTCCGCAATCAAAAACGCATTCCCAAATTCGTGGAATCTGCGCACACCACACGTCCCAGGTGGAGTCAGCCCTGTATTCATGTGCGACACACCATGCGGAACTTATGTATGCCGGTTCAGCGACTATGATATAGTATTTCGCAACCACCGGGTAAGCAATTTACTGGCACTGCACGACATCCCAACGCCACGCACCACAATACACGCGTATCTGGACAGTTGGTTTGAATCATACGAATATTGCCCGTCGCCAACATTCTTTGAACGCGCTGAAAAGTCTATGTCAGACGCAGAAATTTTTGACATCTATAAACAAGCCACAGATATTCAACGCCAGATTTCCGATATTCCCCCAGCGGATTTTAAACCAGAACGCGGCAAGTATATGCATGAAATATTTACCACAACCCAAAAGATGCGCGTCCATCCAATTTTGGCACATACGTACGGGTTTGTGCATCGTATGTTTTCCAACAATGGCACAATGCGAATTTTTCATAATGACCTGAACAGCAAAAACATACTGGTTGACGATAATCTGCGCGTATCACGATTAATCGATTTAGACGCAATCGCACTGTGCAACGAGAGTTTTTCAGTACTGATGACATTGCGAACATATCCACTGAACAACTATGACGAGTATATGGATTATTACGAAGACACAATGCAACGTCGGATAAACCGTCGCGCAATTGTGGGTGGCCTTGGATTTTTGAATGCGATACGCGAACCCCAAGTGGCCCTGAACCGATTGTTGTGGCACGGATACAACACCCCGCCCAGCCGTTAAAGACACCTTGCATTTCGTTGCAAAACATTTATAATAATCAACACTGCACCCGTGGCTTAATTGGATAGAGCATCGCCCTCCGAAGGCGGGGATTGCGCGTTCGAATCGCGCCGGGTGCGCCATAATTGCAACCGACCGAATGGTCGGTTTTAATGTTTAAAACATATTACTAAGGACATATAGCATGGCAAAGATATTTCTGATATGTGGATTCCTGGGGGCGGGCAAAACAACCATTTCAAAACAACTGGCCAAACAGTATGATGCAGAATATATGAATGTTGATAACCACGTAATGCAAATGTTTGCGCGTGACGAATATGAAAGCAACTGGGAAAAATGTTTTACCACAGCAGAAGATGATTTATGGCAAAAAATTCAACTGTGCGCACAATCGAATAAAAATGTTGTCTTTGATGTTGGATTTTGGACGCGCAAATCGCGTGACGCCGCGCGTGCACGCGCCAGACAAATTGGGATGACACCAATTGTATATTACGTTTATGCACCAGACGAAATCTTAAAGGAACGCATCGCGCAACGGCCGGGCAAAATCGCAGAAAACAACATCAAAAACTTTGATACAATTAAACAAATGTTCGAAGAACCCCAGGCAGATGAAGATTTTATACGCATTGATAATTATTAGGCAAAACCGCCCGTTGTGGGCGATTTAAGATTTTAATTTCCTGGCGGAGATGAATTCCTGTCCTCGATACGCAATAATAAAAATCAAAAAAATCTCGCCTGGTCGATTTTTTTAGATTTTTCTAATCGCGCATTATCGTATTCGCCATGCGCTGCGCTCTGGCGCATCCCTTCATCTCTGCTAGGTTAAAATCAAAACCGCCCGTTGTGGGCGGTTTAAGATTTTAATTTCCTGGCGGAGATGAAGGGATTCGAACCCTTGATACCCTTGCGGGTATACTACATTTCCAATGTAGCGCACTAGACCAACTATGCGACATCTCCGGATCTAAATTATTCTGCGTCTGCGGTGGCGGCTTCAACCGCTTCGTCAACCGTGATTGAGCCAGGTTCATCGTCAGCCAAGGTCGCTTCTAATTCTGCGTCGATTTCACGCAGCAATGGATCTTCGCTGCCAATTTCCAGGGATTCAGCACCATCAGCGGCAGATGGGGCATCCTTGTAAGACTGAACAAATTCGTGACGAACCGCGTTCACATCCAGATTTCCACTGGCAATTTCACGCAGGGCAACAACTGTCAATTTATCGTTGTTTTTTGCGACCACAGGTTCTGCACCACCGTTCAGGTCACGAACGCGCTGGGATGCCAGCATACCCAGTTCATAACGGCTTTCTACGTATGGTAATGTATCAGAATTTGTTGTGCGTGCCATTTTAATTCCTTTGTTGAAATCGTTTTCAGTCAGGCTATAATGCCATTCGGATGGTCAAAATGCAAGCAGAAAATAAAAAAAGTAATATTAAAACACTATCTTTTGGATGTCGGCTGAACGCGCTGGAATCAGAAAAGATTCAAAATATGTTAAGCCCGCACGTAAATACGGCCATTGTTATTAATACCTGTGCCGTCACAGCCGAAGCCGAACGCCAATCAGGCCAAGCCGTACGACGCATAGCGCGCGAAAATCCAAACGCACCGCTGTTTGTGACGGGATGTGCGGCGACACGCAATCCAGAACTGTTTGCGAAAATCCCGAACACAGTTGTGATTTCCAATGCCAACAAAATGAAATTAGACGAATATATCGGGGGTAAAATCGATATAAAAAAACCGGAAATCACAATATTTAATCAAGTTGACACAAGATTATCCAAGCAGTTTGTTCAGATTCAAAATGGTTGTAATCATAACTGTGCGTACTGTATCACGCGTCAGTTACGTGGTGCGGCAGTATCATTTGAATACGCAGATATTTTAGCCGACGCACGGCGCGCCGTGGAAAATGGGTTTGGGGAAATCGTGCTGACGGGGGTAGATTTGGCATCCTATGTCAAGAAAGATGGCGACCAGGTTTGTTTGATTTCAGATTTATGCAAACGTCTGTTGGCGGATGTGCCGGGGATTGAACGGTTGCGTCTGTCATCGGTTGACCCGGCGGTGCCGGACATTGACAATGTCATTGATTTGATTTTAAGCGACAAACGCATGATGCCGCATCTGCACTTTTCTATGCAGTCGGGGTCGGATACGATATTAAAGTCTATGGGTCGGCGACATACGGCGCAACGGGTGCGTAATTTGGTAAAGCGTGGCATGGGGAAAATTACATTTAGTTGGGATATTATTTGCGGATTTCCGGGCGAATCAGAGGAATTGTTCCAAGAAACGTTGGATTTAGTGCATGAAACCAAACCGATTAAGATTCACGCTTTTCCATTTTCCCCCCGACCGGGAACACCAGCCGCCGATATGCCAAATCAGGTAAATCGCGCAATTTCCAAAGAACGCGTACGCACAATAAATGACGTTGCGAACGCAAACCGTGCGGAATTTATGCAGGAACAAATTGGCAAGACAGTCCAGGTTTTAATGGAAGAAAACAATATCGCCCGTTGCCCACACGACATTGCCGTGAAAATTGATGGGTGTGCAATTGCGCCACGCACAATTTGCGATGTGAAATTAATCGATGTTGCGGATGATTATTTTATTGGCATTATGATTTAGAATTGTTAATATCAAAACCATGAAAAAGAAATTATTTGCTTTATTTTTAATACTGATTATGGGCGCGGCAAATGCCGCAGAATTCAAGACCAAGGCGAAGTCTGCATTTCTGATTGACTATGATTCAGGGGTGGAAATTGTCGCTAAAAATGCAGACACACTGATGCCGCCATCTTCGATGATTAAATTGATGACGCTGGCGGTGTTGTTTGATGAATTAAAGGCAGGCAATATCACAATGGATACGCGATTTCCGGTTGGGGAAAATGCGGACTATAACCGACCAGAGTGGTATCCAGCCAGTAAGATTTGCCTGGTCGCAGGACAGACGATTAGTGTGCGTGATTTGGTGCTGGGACTGATTGTGCTGTCGGGGGGCGACGCATCGGTTGTTGTGGCCGAACAATTGGCCGGGTCTGAGATGGCATTCACTGCAAAAATGACCGAAAAAGCACGCAGTATTGGAATGGAACAGTCCACGTTTGGTAATGCAAGTGGCCTGCCCGATCCGAATAATTTAATGACCAGTCGCGAATTGGCGATATTGGCAGAACATCTGATATCAGATTATCCAGACATTTATCCAATGTTTGCAACAAAACGGTTTGAATTTAAAGAACACAAAACCGATTGGTGTCGCGAATGGGGGCGAACACACACATTGAACTATAATAAATTATTGTTCAATATGCGTGGCGCAGACGGCATGAAAACAGGTCACACAAGTGACGGCGGATATGGCATGGTTGCCAGTGCCAAGGTTGGTGGGCGTCGCCTGATTGGTGTTATCAACGGATTCCGCGGCAAAGGGCACGATGCATTGGCGGGCGAAATGAAAAAGTTGTTGGAATTTGGATTTGCGAATACAGTCAGCAAGGTATTCTATCAACCTGATGATGTAGTCACAGAAATTCCAGTTTGGTACGGTCGCAAAAAAACGGTAGAGGCAACCGTAGCAAAACCGTTTGCAATAACAGTAGATAAAGAAGTCGGGATTAAGAATGTTCGCGTCCTGGCGCGTTTTAACGAGCCAGTGACCGCCCCAATACAGGCAGGCGATGAAATTGGACAACTGATTGCCGAACAAAATGGACGCGTTATCGCCAGTGCGCCATTGGTTGCAAAAGATAAAGTCAGCAAGACACAATTCTTGGGGCGCGCGTTCAAAAATATCAAGGTAATATTTGGATGGGAATAAGATATGGCACCACGAAAAAAACCGGTAAATGAATATAACTTTCCACATCCGATGGATAACGAACACTTGGTCGGGCATGCGGATACACTGCGCAGTTTTATGAATGCGTGGGAACAACGCGACACACATCCAATTCATCCGGTATGGATGCTGACCGGACCGATGGGTATCGGCAAGGCAACATTGGCATACAAAATCGCAAAAATGGTTTATGGGAATGTTGGGGATTTCTTTATCGTGGATATCGACCGAAATATCGACAAAGACGGCAAACCCAAACCAGACGGCAAGGTGATTTCGGTCTATACCGTACGCGCAATGATTGACAAGATGCAGATGTCGTCTATGTCGGGGGATTGGCGCGTGATTTTGATTGACTCGGTCGATCAATTAAACACCGCGGCATCAAATGCGATATTAAAATTACTGGAAGAGCCACCCGCCAAGACATTGTTTTTGTTGGTGGTGCATCAATTGGCAAATGTGTTGCCGACGGTGCGTTCGCGTGCACGTGTTGAAAAGATGCGACCACTGACCATTTCACAGTTGCGTGAATTGTGTGTAAAGTTTATTCCAGATGATGAAATCAGCACAGAAACACTGAAACTGAGCAACGGCAGTTTTGGAAAGATTGCAAACTTGAAAAAATCAGGCGGGGATGTAATCTATGCGGAACTGATTGAAAAACTGGGCGACAAACGCACGACCAGTTCAGATATTATGGCAATATCACGAAAAATTGCGCCATATCCAGAACTGCATGGAATTTTGTTGGATGCAATTGCATACTTTGGATTGGCAGAGATGTATCCGGTGGCCACACGCGCAATCGCAGATGTCAAGAACGTATATCTGGAACCTGAGGTTGCGATATTTAAAATCATAATGGAAATTAGAAAATGTTTATAGATACACATTGTCATCTGACGGATAAATATGCGGACGGTACAGATGGCGTTATTGCACATGCAATGGATAATGGCGTTGGTGTGATGATTTGTCCCACCGCAGATCCGACCGATATTCCGGCGGCATTAAAACTGGCCGAAACGTACGATAATATATTTTGCACAATTGGAATACATCCAGAATACGCAGATGTGGATGCAACAAAATACCTGACGGATTCTGTTATGACCCATTCGCGTGTTGTTGGCGTTGGTGAAATCGGATTGGACTATCACTATAATTCAGACAATCGCAATCAACAAATTAAATTGTTTGAACAGCAGTTGGAAATTGCAAAAAAATACGCCCTGCCCGTGGCGATACATACGCGCGAAGCCGAAGAAGACACAGCCGCAATTTTAACGGGCGATGTAGGTGGCGTTATGCACTGCTTTACCAGTTCGTGGGATTTGGCGAAAAAGATGCTGGACCGTGGTTTTATGTTTTCCGCCAGTGGAATTTTGACATTCAAAAATGCAGACGAAATTCGCGAAACTTTTTCGAAAATTCCAATTGACCGAATTGTTATTGAAACAGATGCGCCATACTGCGCGCCTGTGCCATATCGCGGCAAGGTTTGCGAACCTGCGATGGTAATCGAGACGGCGCGGGTTTTGTCCCAGATACACGGCATATCAATGGACGAATTGGAAACAACATTGGTGGACAATGTAAAAAAATTATATCCAAAAATTCAAATATAATATACGAATAAAAAAATCCCCGGATGGGGGATTTTTTATTTCTTGCGATAGGTTGCAACCTCGACAAACATGATGTGAACCTGGCGTTCCACGTCACGTCTTTTCTGTTGGGCGGCTATGCGTTCACGCTTTTTGCGATCGGCGACCGTTTTTTGGGTTCGTGGTTGCGCATTCATACGACGTTCAGCCTGGTACAATTCCAGACCACGGATGTATGAATTATTTTCATACAGGGCATCTTTTAGTATTTTTTGTGCACGATTTTTAGAACGTTTTGGGCCATTCTGGCAATATTCCGACAGATAAACAGCAATACGATTTACAAGCGCTTTGATAAATTGCAGGTTCGTCGAATTGGAATCATGTGAATCCAACAGGCGAATATATAACTTAGTTTGTTTGATGATGAATTTTTCTTTGTCTTCGTTCCATGGGTGTAACGTTTGCCATGCCAATTTCTTGGCCTCGATGGTTGGCAAATTACTGTCGCGTTTGCCCAGACCGAATTCCTTATAAAACTCTTCGGATATCCATGCGATATATTTCTTTAACGCGCGATCCGCCATTGTTTCGCCGTTTTTATCCATACGTGATTTTTTCTGCATATTTGCCCCCTGGTTTGTTTTACCAGTGTAAATATAGCCAAAATAAATTGTTTGTCAACAAAAAGATTATTTTCTTTTCGCTTTTCGTTTCTGCATAACGTGGTATTCCAGCTGTATTGCCGTACCAATACCAGATTCATGCATTTTTTTGGAAAAAGCGGTACAGTTATGAAATTCTGTTTCCAGTGTGCCCCAGCCCGAATATTCCCAATCAATCAATCCAACAATGTTCATTGTACGCGGGTCTACTATAATGTTGTTGCAGATGTCATTGTGATTCCAACCGTCGCCATCACCGTTTTTCAAATCAGCCAATTCGACAGGGTCGGCATTATGCATTGCATTAATAAATTCAGCCAATTGTTTTCCCCAACGCCAGCCATTCTTGGTAATTGTGCGCAGGGACATACGGTTTAGATTCTTGCCTGGGATAAAATTATATTTATAAAAGGTATATCCACAGGATTCAATAATATCAATTTTTGGAATACGAATTGGAACAATTGGCCCAAAGGCGTCTGTTATACGCTTTTCCCGCATGATTTTTTCAATGGGGATATCCTTGTCATAATATTTGCGGATTTTGCAAACATATTTATTGTTCACAATAAAATCAATATTCCACCCACCCTTAATCACGCGAATATGCCGGAATTCGTTGTGTGGCAAAGCCGCCCTGAGTGCGCGGAATTTTTTACGATAATCGTACAGTTCTTTGCGTCGGATGGTATTGCGCCATTTGCGCACTGGAATAAAATGCACCAGGAAATCATAAATCTCAAAATATAAACGCCACAACACTTTACAAACCCTTGCCAAATTTATGCCATAAATGGTATTGAAAAAAATGAAAAAAACAAGTACTTTATGAATATGTTTAATTCAGGCACGGTTGTAAAGGTTTTAATATCTAATATTCCAAACGGCGGATACGATTATCGTTTAACCGCACCGGCGGATATTGGCACTTTTGTATCTGTGCGCGTTATGAACCGGCCATGCGTCGGGGTCGTGTGGGGCATAGGCGACAGTAATTTGCCAGATGAAAAAATTCGCGACGTGTCCGTTGTTCATGACGCGAAATTGAATATAACTGATTTACAGTGGATCAAGCGGATGGCCGACTGGACACTGATTCCGGCTGGGATGGTGTTACGGTTGATTATCAATATACCAGATGCGTTTTCACCCCCACGGATGGAGGCATTGTATTCTTTTAACTTTGACAGTGATACACGTATGACACAAAATCGGATGGCGGTAATGGATGCATTTTCGTCGAACGACAACGATCCGATGACCGTGTCTGATATTCAAAATATAGCGCGCGTATCCGCCGCCGTTGTGCGAACCATGATAAAAAACGGCACATTGATATCCGCCGGGGAACAGGTAAAAGCAAAACAATTTGAACCCTGTGTTTATCAAGATTCTGGGGATATCGTATTAAATAGCGAACAGCAAAATGCCGCCGATGTAATTGGATGCGCAATCGAAAATGGCGGTTTTTCAGTACACCTGTTGGATGGAATCACAGGCAGTGGCAAAACCCAGGTATATTTTGACGCCGCGTGGCGCGCGTATAAAAAAGGCAAGTCAGTATTGCTGATGATGCCGGAAATTGCACTGACCGCGCAGTTTATGTCGCGATTTGAATCACGATTTGGCGCACCGCCTGTTGTTTGGCACAGCAATCTGACCGCAGCGCGACGACGCGATATTTGGCACGGGGTTTTAAGTGGTAAAATTAAAATGGTGGTGGGAACGCGCAGTGCGTTGTTTTTGCCATGGGGGGATTTAGGCCTGGTCGTTATTGACGAAGAACACGACACGTCGTACAAACAGGAAGATATGGGGAACTATCATGCGCGCGATATGGCCATACTGCGTGCAAAAATTGCTGGATTTCCCGTTGTACTGGCCAGTGCGACACCTGCAGCCGAAACAATCGAAAACGTAAACATTGGCAAGTATACGCGCCTGAAATTAACATCACGATTTGGGGGCGCGCAAATGCCCACAATAACAACAATTGATTTGCGCGAAAATCGACCGACACCATACACCGTGAACGACGCCGAACAAACTGGATTTTTATCTGCGCTAATGTGCGATGCTATATCAGAAACACTGGCCGCGGGGCAACAGGTAATGCTGTTTATAAACCGGCGGGGATTTGCACCAATTGTGCAGTGTAAAAAGTGCGGATGGACGGCGACATGTCCAGATTGCAGTGTTGGAATGACATATCATAAACGCGTTGGCAAATTATTGTGCCACATGTGTGGACGAACCGCGCCATTGGCCAAGGCGTGCCCAGAATGTGGCACAGACGTATCGATGCGCGGGGTGGGATTGGAAAAAATCCAAGAAGAAGTTAACATGCGATTTCCAAATGCACGGACAGCGTTGGTTTCCAGCGACATTATTACATCGCGCCAGGCGTTGGAACGATTGGTGCACAAAATGGAAAATGGGGAAATCGATATTGTTATTGGTACGCAAATACTGGCCAAGGGGCATCATTTCCCCAATCTGACACTGGTGGGGGTTGTAGATGCGGATATGGGACTGTTTGGGACAGATTTTCGTGCCGCGGAACATACATTCCAACAATTATTCCAGGTTGCGGGACGTGCAGGACGCGGTTCAACCCCAGGACGCGTTTTAATGCAAACGTATCAACCCGATCATCCGGTTTTAACCGCGATTTGTTCAGGGGCACGCGACGAATTTATGGCGGGCGACATGGCGGGGCGGCGGGCGGCAAAAATGCCACCATATGGGCAATTAATTGCGATTATCGTAGAAGGCGAACGTGAAGCCACACTGATGAAATACTGTAATGATTTAGCAGCGGCGGCACCGACACTGAACGGGGCAAAGATTATGGGGCCGATTGCCGCCCAGATTTATCAGATACGAAATTGGTACCGTATGCGATTCTTGGTCGCGGGGGGTGCGACGGCGGCATTGCAACCGGCGGTGGCACACTGGCTGGGCAAGGTTAAGCAACCTGCAAATATTCGCGTCAAGATTGATGTAAACCCGATTAATTTTATGTGAACAAAAAAATCCGCAATTATGCGGAATTTTTTATGCCGTCTGCAATCAACATGGCGGCATCACAATCGCCGGGACACCATAATTTATCGGCAGATTTCAAATCTGCAATCATACGTTCGCGTTTTGATGGGATTGTTAGTTGCTGAACCGCGTCAATGATATTATCGGTTGTTGCGGCCGGGCCCAAAAATTCAGGATACACCGTGCGCTGTAACAGGATGTTAACCAATGACACCCACTGTGTCTGAATTAACATACGGCCAATCCAGGTTGTGATTGCATTCATTTTATAAACCACAATTGTTGGCACGTGCAACATCGCCAATTCCGCCGAAACCGTACCGCTGGCCGCGATTGCAATATATGTTTTCGAATAAATATCATAGCGTTCGGACGCCGGAACAAGTGTTGGACGAACGCGCCAATCGGCGGTTTCATTACGGATGTATTCAGCCGTTGTTTCCACGGTTGGTATTACAAATTTATACCCCACATAGCCATCCCGCGCCAGACGATCGGCAACATCATGCATAAGTGGTAATAGTTTTTTTACTTCGGACATTCTGCTGCCTGGGACAAGGGTAATGATTTTTTCGGTCGTTTTTTTTGCGCGTTTATTCGCACCAATCAGCGCACCCGCAATCGGGTGGCCAACCGCAACCGTTTCCAGGCCGTGTTTGGTGAAATATGGTACTTCGAATTCAAAAAATGCATATAACTTATCAAATATTTTTGCGTATTTCTTGGCACGTCCGGGACGCCATGCCCATACCTGGGGGGCGACAACGTGATGAAATTTCATGCCATCTGCAATCAGTTTTTGACCCGCGGGGGATTTTCGAATCTGCTTAATCACGGACTTGATAAAACCAGGGGCATCAATTGACACAACAACATCAGGTTTATTTTCAATAATCGCGTCGGCCGTCTGTTTAATGCGACGCGTCAATGTGCGGGCGTGCGCCAAAACTTCGACAATGCCCATAACCGCCAGGTCAGACATCGGAAACAATGACCGCAACCCCGCCGCCGTCATATTTTCGCCACCAATGCCGATAAAATTGGTGTCTGGCATATTGGACATAATACGACCGCCCAGGACGTCACCTGATACTTCGCCGGCGATAATAAATACAGTCTGTTTTTTATTCTGCATTTTTGGATGTGCCAATTCCGCGCTTTGAACGATTTTCAATAAAGTCGATTGCGTCCATTGCGTATTTGTTATTCTTGACTTCCTTGCGTACTTTGGCCAGGCGTTCAGACACCGTGCCGTCGCCCCCGTTAAACACAGCGGAATATACGCTGTGGATGGCGTGCATATCTTCGTTTGTAAATCCGTGGCGCATTAATCCAACACGATTAATGGTTCGGTATACGGCGCGCGGACTGCCGTCATAAATGGCATATGGTAATACATCGTTACCAACGCCCGACATGCCACCAATAAACGCATTACGACCAATGCGTGCGAACTGCAAAACCATTGCGCCACCACTTATAATTGCGAAATCTTCAACCTCTACATGGCCGGCAAGTTGCACCAAGTTGGACATAACAACACTGTTACCAACGCGACAGTCGTGCGCAACGTGCGCGTTAACCATAATCTGGCAATCATCGCCAATCACAGTTCCATCAGACGCAGGTGTGCCCGAATGAATGGTTGCATATTCACGAATCTTGCAACGTTTGCCAATGCGGACACCGGTCATGGTGGCTTCGTCCTGCCACTTTAAATCCTGGCTCATTACGCCGACGACGGCAAATGGATAGATAATAGAATCATCGCCGATGGACGTTTTCCCTTCGACAACAACATGTGAAACCAATTCGACGCGATCGCCCAAGACCACGTTCGCACCCACAATGCAATATGGGCCAATTTTACAATCTGCGCCCAGTTTTGCGTCTGGATGAATAATTGCTGTTGGATGTATAGCCATAATAAAACCCGTTTTTTTAATTACTAACGGGTTGAATAATATATTATATCAATATAAATTGTTATTAAATAAATATAACCAATTATAACAAACGCTTGCTTTCAGCCCAAATTTTTATATCTGACGCGTTCGTCCAATACAAAATACCAATCGACGTTATTACCGGCATAACCGTTATTGCGCCAAACATCATCAGCGCAATCGCAAAATATTTATCGCCCAGAACAGGATTTACAACATCTGTGTGCCATACAGACATTGCAATGGACAGGAATACCGCAATCATTGTGCCGATGAATACTGGGACTGCTTCGGTCAAAATAAACAAGGCAACGCCCAATGCGCACACAACACGCATCAGCCATTTCAGTTTAATGTATACACTGTGACGGATTTTGCCGCGTGGATTTATATTCTGGACCGCAATCGTCGTCATGCATGCGCCCCCCAGAATCAACATAGCCAGCAAATGCACCACCGTCAGGTTGCCCAGTTGTCCAAAACGAAAAAATTCAGGCTGCATTAAAATCGCAATTGCGACCATCATCATAATTAAGACAGAACCACCGAATGGACGCATTTCCCCACGCGCAATGCGCCCCAGCAATACCCCCAGTATTAATGCGCCAATCTGTAATAGTGGCCCCCACCATGCGTGCGTGTCCGACGCACCAACCACAACCAACAAACCAATAATCAACAGCCAACGCCACCAATTCATATGTGGTATAATACGTTCATGTAAATGTGATGACACAAACAAAGATGTCAAAAACAAAATTGTCGCCATCATCATTGGCAATACAGATAAACTGTCACGCAGAACAGCATAATTGCCACCAAACAAAATAGCCCACACACACGTCAGGCCAGCGACCCACATTGACGCACGGTTTATCAGGTTTTGTTTATTCCACCCAATTCGGGTCATAATTGTGTCTGCGCACCAATATACAACAACAAACAAAGGCAGTGCCAAAATTGACCACCACAAGAATGCCGGCATCCATAATGCAGCGTTGTTGAATGCGCTGATGGCACTTTCGACGATGATTATATCATTTAACATATACTTGCCTTTTGTTTTTGTTGTTTTATTATAAATACAGATGAATATAAAACAAGAAATTTTTACCCTGATGGGCGGACGCGTTAAAATGCGTCGTGGTTGCTATAATCCGACGTCGGACGCGGTGTGGTTGGCGGCGTTTGCGCCGACGCACGCAAAAACAGTACTGGATGTTGGGGTTGGAACAGGCGGTGTATCATTGTGTATTTGGGCAAATAATAATGATGCAAAAATTACTGGGATTGATATATCGGATGAAATGCTGACCGCGTGTCGCGGGAATGCGGAACTGAATGGTGTGGACATAGATTTAATCAATGCAGACATTACCACGTGGCGCACAAACCAGACTTTTGATTTAGTGGTGACCAACCCGCCTTATTTCAACGGTACGCCCGCCCGACATAACGCACACCATAACGCAGATTTAAAGACGTGGGTTGCGCGTTGCGTTGCACGCGTGCGGCCAATGGGTACATTCTGTATTATCACAGATGCCGCAACCGTCGGCACAGTTATTGCCGAAATGGCCAAGAAGTTAGGCGACATCACAATAATGCCACTGTTTGGCGCGCGCGATGTGGCGGAACGCGTACTGATATCGGGGCGGCTGGGGTCGCGGGGTGTGACGGTGATGCATCGTGGTTTGCCTATGAATTATGAACCTGTTTTGCGCGATGGCTTGACTATTGCGGATACTTTGTCTAAACTATCCCAGAAATGATAAATTTTATAACGCGATATTTTACGTCCCTGTGGGCGTTTATTACATCCCCTTTTCGTGCCATTTGGCGCGTGATTGTGCGTGTGTTTCCACCACGTGAATTTACGGTTATGGACACGCCACGTGGCAATGTGTACACATATGGGCAAAGCAGTTTTTGGCGTTTCACACGCTTCTGTGGCAAGGTTGGTTTAATTCTGTGGGCATCATGGTCAACATATGTGTTTGTATATCACCGGCCATTGCTGCAAAAGCGCACAGAACAACTGGAAGAAGCGCGCGCCACACACACGCGCCACATGTCTGAGTTGCAGACGTATTTAACAAAATACAACAACCTGGTGCGGGATTTGAATGTCATTGATGACAAGGTTCTGAACGCCAAAGATTTAAAAGAAGGCGAACGTGAAAAATTGATGAATTCACGTATCAAAACATGGGGGGAATTAGATTTCTTGCGGACGCGTATTGTCGAAATGTTGCGCGACGAAGAATTTACCCCAGAATATACTAAAATGTCGGAACTGTCGGCGGAATATGAACTGACACGTGCCGAAAACGAAGAATTAAAAAGACGCAATGCACAAATGGTTGAAACTGTGTTACAGATTGCAGATGCCGACAACATAATCGTCGATACAGTGTCTGCACTGACCAAGGAAAACACCGACGAATTACAGAAAAATATCAAACGAATAAACAGCACATTGGTGACGCTGGGATTGAATCAGACAACATTGTTGCGAAATGCGAATAAATACAACAATCCATTGGTTGGGTCGGCATTTACACCGATTGAATTTGACAAGACTTTGGATGAAAAATACCAGAAATTAGCAGACGGTCTGGAACGTTGGAATGGGTTGCGTCGTTTAAACGAAATTCTGCCCCTGGGCAAGCCTGTAAATTCCCGTATCACATCAAACTTTGGTACGCGCAAAGATCCGTTTACAGGCAAACCGAAAAAGCATCGCGGAATTGACTTTGCAGGCAAGATTGGAACAGAACTGATGGCGGTTGCGCCAGGACGTGTTGTGTCGGCAGGCGAACGCGTGGGATATGGCACAACGGTTGAAATCGATCATGGATTGGGATTCACGACATTGTATGCGCATCTGTCCCAGATTCTGGTGTCGCGTGGCGATTGGGTACGCCCAGGAACGGTTATTGGATTGGCGGGTTCATCGGGACGATCAACGGGGCCACACCTGCACTATGAAATTCGGTACAAGGGCGCACCATTTGACCCGACGAAATTTATAAAGGAAGAATAGAATGCTGGCATTTACAAATTCAAGTGAAAAGCAGTCACCAACCGTTATTGGCGCGGGGTGTAAGTTAACAGGCGACATCAAAACAGATCACACCGTACAAATCCACGGCGAAGTTATCGGTAATATCACCGCAGAAACCGTCGTTATCGGGCGTGGCGGACGCGTTGTTGGCGAAATAAAAACACCAGTACTGTTTTTACACGGCGAACTGGACGGGCCAGCGACGGTGAATACTGCGAATATTTTTAGCGCGGCGAAAATGGTTGGGACGTTGTCATATCGTACGCT
Organism: Alphaproteobacteria bacterium; assembly: GCA_015062495.1. Lineage (NCBI taxonomy): Bacteria > Pseudomonadati > Pseudomonadota > Alphaproteobacteria > Alphaproteobacteria bacterium. The sequence continues at coordinate 227,100 of SUUN01000001.1, forward strand.
GAATATCACAGGTAACACAGGCCTGGAATGTAAATTACAGAAAAGAAAGGATAAGGAAAAATGAATAAAACTGTATCCAAAGTATTTATCGCGGCCGACCATCGTGGGGTTGGTTTGAAATTGTACCTGATTGAAATGTTGGCGGCGGCGGGTTATAATGTTGTGAACCTGGGGGTAGACGACCCGAATACACCCGCTGATTACCCAGATGTGGCGGCGGCGTTGGCCGATGCAATGTTGGATGTGCCGGATTCACGTGGCATAATCGTTTGTGGCACAGGGGCCGGTGTTATGATTGCAGCAAACCGTTATCGCCACATTCGCGCATCGCGCTGTGACACACCGGGCCAGGCACGCGATGACCGTTTTCATGATGATACAAACGTTTTAGCGTTGGCCGCCGACGATATTGATATCGAAGTTGCATTTTTGTGCGCCCAGACTTTCCTGGAAAGCCCATTTGACGCAATCGAACGCCGCATCAGACGCATTGAAAAGATTTCGTAAACAAAATCCCCCGTTTGGGGGATTTTTTATTGCCATTACATCATGCCGGGCATGCCACCAGACATTTGTGGATTGGCCGGCTTTTCATCCGGAATTTCAGTCATAACCGCGCCGGTGGTCAGCATTACACCCGCAGTAGATGCCGCGGCGGCGATTGCGGTTTTTACAACCTTGGCCGGGTCAATGATGCCCGCCGCCATCATATCGACATATTCGCCGGTCTGGGCGTTGTAACCAAAATTGTAATCGGATGCATCCATAACCTTGCCTACGACAATTTCGCCAGATGTGCCAGCGTTTTCAGCAATCTGGGCGCATGGCGCGATGATTGCGCGACGAACGATGTCAATGCCGACATCTTGGTCAGAATTTGCGCCATGTAAATCGTTCAGGGCCGATGTGGCGCGCACCAATGCAATACCACCACCGGCAACAATGCCATTGGACACCGCCGCGCGCGTTGCAGCCAACGCGTCGTCAACGCGGTCTTTCTTTTCTTTGACCTCTACTTCGGTCATGCCGCCAACCTTGATAACGGCAACACCACCAACCAATTTAGCCAGACGTTCAGACAGTTTTTCACGGTCATAATCGCTGGTTGTCGTGGAAATTGCGTTGCGAATTTCATCAGCACGGGCGGCGATTGCGGTTTTGTCCCCTGCCCCGTGTGCCAATAATGTTGAATCCTTGGACACAATAACTTTCTTGGCCGAGCCCAATACCGCCGGTGTAATGTTTTCAAATGTCATGCCCATATCATCGGAAATAACTGTGGCCCCCGTCAGAATTGCGATGTCTTTTAACATTTCTTTGCGACGGTCGCCATAGCCAGGTGCTTTGACTGCGCAGACTTTCAAACCGCCACGCAGACGGTTCAAGACCAATGTTGCCAAGGCTTCGGATTCGACATCTTCGGCGATAATCAACAATGGTTTACCAGACTGGGCAATCGGTTCAAGAATTGGCAATAATGCCTGCAGGCCTGTGATTTTCTTTTCAGACACCAGGATTTGCGCACCGTCCAATTCCGACAACATTTTTTCACTGTTGGTGACAAAGTATGGCGACATGAACCCCTGGTCGAATTGCATACCTTCGACAACATCGATTTCTGTGTCCAGACCCTTGGCCTCTTCAACGGTGATGACGCCTTCTTGGCCAACGCGCGCCATGGCGTTTGCGATTTTTTCGCCAATGTCCGCATCGCCGTTCGCAGAAATTGTCGCAACCTGGGCGATTTCCGCACTGTCACGAACCGGGCGGGCGTGCGCATCAATGTCGGCAATAACCGCGGCGGTTGCCAGGTCAATACCGCGCTTTACATCCATTGGATTCATGCCAGCGGCGATTACACGGCGACCTTCGCGGATTAATTTTTGCGCCAGCACTGTCGCAGTTGTTGTGCCGTCACCGGCATCATCGCCGGCCTTTTTCGCAACTTCTTGGACCATGCGGGCACCGATGTTTTCCGCCGGGTCTTTCAGGGATACCGCGCGCGCCACGGTAACACCGTCCTTGGTCGCGACGGGTGCGCCGTATGATTTTTCAATTACAACTGTGCGCCCCTTGGGCCCCATAGTGATTTTAACCGCGTTCGCTAATTTATCGACGCCCGCCGCCATTTTATCTGTATCAAAAACAATTTCTTTTGCCATTTTTATTTCCCCTTAGTCAATAATTCCCAAAATATCTGTTTCGCGAATCAGGACATAATCGCGACCGTCCAACTTAATTTCGTTCGCAGACGATGCCCATTTCGCAAATAAAACAATATCGTCTGTTTTTACAGTCATTGGAATCAATTCATCGCCATCGTACAGCCCCGGTCCAGCCGCAATTACACGACCACGTGATGGCTTTTCACGGGCGTTATCTGGGATAATAATTCCACCAGCGGTGGTTGTTTCTTCGTTAATTCTTTCAAGTAATACATAATTGTGTAAAGGTTTAAACATAAATACACTCCTTGGGATGATAAAACCTGTACGATTGATATAGTCTGAAATTTATTGATTTCAAGTCTGTATTTTAATATGCTGATACAGAAAAACAAGGGGAATAAAATGATGTACGATGTAAATAATGTTTTCGCGAAAATGATACGCGGCGAAATTCCAACAAATAAAGTCTGCGAAAATGATTTCGCGATGAGTTTTTATGATATTAACCCTATGTTCAAAACACATGTTCTGGTAATCCCCAAGGGACAATATCAAAACATTCTGGATTTTGCAAAAAACGCATCGGCCGATGAACAGGCGGGATTCTGGGATTGCTTTGCCCAGACCGCGGAAAAATTGGGGATTAATTGCGAATTTAACTGTCTGGCAAATGCGGGGGCGAATGCACCGTTTGTTAAGCAGTCTGTGTTTCATTTTCACCTGCATTTGGTCGCGGGCGAACGCACACCAGCATTTGATGAAATGGCGGCGGAATTTAAATAGATATGAGAGTAAACGTTCGGGTTATTCCACGCGCGAAAATAAATCGGGTTGAAGTTCAGCCCGATGGCACACTGCGCGTACACACAACCACCGCACCAACCGACGGCAAGGCAACCGCGGATGTAATAAAAATGCTGGCGGGGCACTATGGCGTGCCAAAAACCAGCATTAAATTAATTCGTGGTGAAACGTCGCGCGATAAGGTGTTTGAAATTTAATACTTTAAAATCTGTTTCTTTAATTCTGCGACGGTGTCAGCAGTATGCATATTATAAACATCCAGATTTGCAACCATAAATCCATGTTTACGCATATGTTTAATCAAACGCGCCAATGGATTCCAGAATCCGTTCGTGTTTAAAAAGAATAATGGCTTGTCCGTTTCGCCAATTTGCTGCATCGTCATTATATCGGTCAGTTCGTTTAGTGTACCAATGCCACCGGGCAAAATAATAAAGGCGTCTGATTCATTAAACATAATTTGTTTACGTTCGTTTACACCGTCAACAACCTGGACACTGATGCCGTTATGGGCAGGTTCTTGCATGGCAATAACGTCGTCGGTTGACACACCAATAACGTCGCCACCATTGTCCAATGCCGCCGACGCAACCGTTCCCATTAAACCAACGTCGCCACCACCAAAGACCATACGGATTCCATTTTTTGCCAACATGCGACCAACCGCACGGGCATCACGCTTGAACTGGGGGTCGTCGCCCAGTTGATGACCACAATATACCGCGATTGATTTTAATGTACACGCCATTTTCTTTTTCCCTTTATTTTTGTAAATTATAACATAAAATACCCATACAATGAACGAAAAGTTTTTGGATTTTGTTCGCAAATATTCAACGCAACGCGTGGCGGTCGCCGTCAGCGGTGGTGTGGATTCAATTTGTCTGTTGCACTGGTTGGTGGAACAAAAAATGGATATTGTTGCATTACATGTGCATCACCACCTGCGCGCGGTGGCGGATATTGAAGCCGCACATGTCGCATATGTGTGCGCAGAACTGGGTGTGCCGTGCCACACGTTTCATTGGGACGAAAAAAAACCAAGCACCGGGATTGAGGTTGCCGCACGAAATGCACGATATAAATTTATGACAGATTTTTGTCACGAAAATAATATTGATGTGTTAATGGTCGCACACCAGGCCGACGACCAAATTGAAACATTCTTGATGAATTTGGCGCGTGGCAGTGGGGTTGTTGGACTGGCCGGGATGCAGGCAGAATCGTATCGTGACGGAATTAAAATTGCACGACCGTTGTTGGGCGTTTTTCGACGAGAACTGGTTCAATACTGTGATGAAAATAATATCAAATATTTTAATGACGAAATGAATTTTGACGATAAATACACACGTGTCAAAATTCGGCAAAATCGTCATTTACTGGCGGACAAGTTAGGAATCTCAGACGACCGAATTTTGTTGGCCATTGATAACCTGGGGCGGGCGCGGGACGCACTGGAAAACGATGTAGGGGCGCGGGTTAAATCTGTTATTTATGATGGATATGCATTATTTACTGATTCTTTTCTGTTTGACGTGCCGTGCCATATTGGTTTAAAGTTGCTGGGGATGTTAATTCAAACCATCGGGGGGGACGAGTATCAGCCACGCTTGAATTCACTGAATTTCGCACTAAGTAAATTGCACACAGATTGTAAATTTACGTTGGGGCATTGCGCAATTCGGCGATTCAAAGACCAAATTTTAATTGTGCCCGAAGGTGAAAAAACAAGTATCAGGAAGAAAAATGAAAAAATTAAAAGACTTCACAAAAAACAAATCAACAAATAAACAAAATCGTCGTGATGGGGCGAACTGGTTTTTAATGCTGTTTGGGGTGATTTTTGTCGCAATGGCGGCACGTATATTCTTGTTCGGCGGGTTTACGCCGGCCAATATGCCGACGATGCCAAACACAGCCCAGGCAAAGCCAATTGAATTATCGTTTTCAGATGTTCTGCGTCGCGCACCAGAAATCAAAACAATGAAGATTAATGGTAATGATGCGTCGGGCACGTTAAGTGACGGAACAAAATATACCGCAACAATTACATATGACCCAGAAATGCTGGCAAAATTGTCTGAATCGGGTACGGCGATTACGATTGATACATCGCGCGGGTGGTTGGACGCGGTGGCGACATTTGCACCACTGGCGTTGACATTGTTGTTTATATTCTGGATTTTGCGCGGATTTCGCCGTGGGGGCGCAGGTGGAATCAGTCGCAGTTTGATTGGACAAAACCCAACTAAAATCGCGACCGGAAAACCAAAAACAACGTTCGCAGATGTCGCAGGCATCGATTCTGAAAAACAGGAACTGTCCGAAATTGTGGATTTCTTGAAAAACAAGGATAAATACAAGTCATTGGGCGCACGTGTGCCACGTGGTGTTCTGTTATCGGGACAGCCGGGGACGGGAAAAACATTATTGGCGCGCGCAATCGCAGGAGAGGCAAATGTGCCGTTCTTTGCCGCGTCGGGGTCGGACTTTTCGGGGATTATCGTTGGACTGGGCGTTGCCAAGATAAAAGAAATCTTTGAAATGGCAAAACGCAATGCGCCGTGTATTCTGTTTATTGATGAAATCGACGCGATTGGTCAGAAACGTTCGACGCATTCGTATAACGACCAAGACCGCGAACAGACCCTGAATCAATTGTTGATTGAAATGGATGGGTTCGCCAATGACACGGGTATTATTGTGATTGGTGCGACAAATCGTGTGGATATGTTAGATGCGGCGTTGTTGCGCCCAGGTCGCTTTGACCGCCAGGTTTATATCGAATTGCCAGATATGGCGGGGCGGCGTGAAATCTTGGATTTGTATGCAAAAAAGGTTAAGGTTGGCGACAACGTTAATCTGCAAGATATTGCGCGTGGGACAACCGGTTTTTCGGGTGCGGATTTGGAAAACCTGTTGAACGAGGCAGCCCTGCATGCAGTTCGAAATGGACGTGATAAAATTACCCCAGATGATATTGAAGAAGCGCGCGATAAAATCATTATGGGACCGCGCAAGATTCGCAAAATGCGCCCCGAAGATATTAAATTGACCGCATATCACGAAGCCGGTCACGCATTCGTCAGCATGATGTACGAAGACGTTGCAGATCCGGTTCACAAAGCAACGATTATCCCACGTGGACGTGCGCTGGGGATGGTGCAGCATCTGCCGATTGATGACAAGGTGTCTATGACATTGGCCGAAGTGCGGGCGAACCTGTCAATCGCGTTGGCGGGCCGGTGTGCCGAAGAAATATTCTTTGGCGCAGACAAAATTACAACCGGTGCAGAAAGCGATATCGCCATGGCGACACGGTTGGCGCGTTATTCAATTACAACCGCAGGTCTGTCCAAGAAAGTTGGATTGCCGGCAATTAACCAGGTTGGCACATTTGGTGTGCGTGGCGCGTTGGAAAACGCGTCTGAAAAGACCGCCGAATTAGTTGATGCGGAAATTCGCGCGTGGCTGGATGCGGCGCATATGGATGCGACAAAGCACCTGACAAAAAACAAAAAGACAGTTGAAAAGTTGGCAAATGAACTGTTGACGCGCGAGACGTTGACCGGCGCAGAAATTCGCGAAATTGTTTTTGGCAGCAAAACCAAATCAGACAAAAAGAAAACCGTGCGCAAAAATGCAAAACCTAAGAAACAGTAAATTTGAATTGTTCCAAATGCCCCCACAGAATACACAGTCAATAATGTTGACGGTGGGGGATGCGTGCGTTATTTTTGATCCATGGGGGCGCGCGGATGATTGGGCGCGGATTCTGGATGGGCGCGGGTTGAAATTGCGTGCAATATACGCGACACATGGACATCCAGACCACATTGCGTGCGCGCCGACATTGGCAAAAAAATATGGTGTGCCGTGGTATCTGCACACAGGGGATTTCAGATTAGTTGGTTGGGGAAACGATTTGCTGGAATATTTTGGGTTGCAAAAAATCAGCCTGGACGATATGCGCCCCACCCCGTTGGATTTAAATCGTACTGAAATTTTACCGGGTATGTTTATGGATATTATTGAAACGCCGGGACATACACCGGGTGGTGTGGCATATCATTTCCCAGATGAAAAAATATTGCTGATTGGTGATACGGTATTCCAGGATTCGTTTGGGCGATATGATTTGCCGGGTGGCGATAAAAATATGCTGATGAAATCAATCGCGAATATTTATAACATGGATTTGCCTGATGACACAGCGGTTGTACATGGGCATGGGATGGACACGTCCATCGGATGGCTGAAACAAAACAACCCTTTTTTTCACAGTTAATTTAACGATGAACTGCATCGGCACGTACAGCGCGTGCGCCGGGTGTGTTACTTTCACACATAACCCAGTTTGTATTTGTACCATTAACGTGAACTGTTCTGAAATAGTTCGGTGTTCTTACCAACAACATTACAATCACCACACCCCAGAATAACATCTTGGTTAATCCCCAGGGGGTTTTAAATGCATCACGGACAAATTTGTCCTTTAATAAATTCTGGTACATGGCCCACGCCCATGAAAAGCATAATAAAATCACCGCAAAGAAAAATCCAATTATCAATGGGCGCGTAAATTGCCCCAAGCCACGCGCCAACATATCCCATGTGTTACTGGCCGCGGGGCATACAAACAGTGCGTTTGGTGCGTTTTCCGCACTTAATACAATCGGGGTTGTGGGCGATAAATTTATATCAAAAACCGTCATCAAAACAATTGATGTTAACAGTATAATCGCAAACAACATTGTCGGCTTCATAGACAATCCCCCCGTTTTGGGTTTATTATATCATAAATAACTATGTAATTGCAATTTTTCAAATTTTTATCTAAGATTTTCATATGTTTTATAAGCGCACACGAATTATTGTGGGGATGACCACGTTGTATAACGAATACCTGGGGATATCAATTCCGGGGTTGGCGCGACTGGGGAAAAAAATTACACTAATTATCTATAACGACAACCCAGATACCAAAGTAAAGAAAAGTTATATTCGAAGACTGGGGTATCGGGGAAAACTGTATATTGTGAATGGCGGACATAATCTGGGGCAACTGCGGGCGCGATTGGCAATTGTGGATTTCGTGCGCAAGAAAAAATTAAAAGCAGACTGGTTCGTGTTTGTGGATGATGATGACATATTGACCAATGTCGTAATCCCAAATGTGTCAGAAAATAATTTCGCAATTATTCAGAATATGGCGGTGATTCGAACACGACTGATTGATGTGTTACGCGTTGCGCGGGACGCGACCAATTACACAATTGATAATGAAAATATCTATCTGGTGCGACCGCATGTTGGATTGGCGGGGACTTTGGTGCGATATTCCGCGATACTGCGTATGGCAGATATTATGAACAACGCATTACAATCAATATCAGATGTAGATGAATCGCTGACATTTCGGCCGCCGGTTGATATGATGATGTGGTCGGCGTTAAATATTATCGCACGGCATGATAACGAACGCGCCACGCCAATTTATATGGATACTATAAATTATATTGCGACCGATGTTGATACATGCCCCACTAAGTACGGGATGAAGATTCAACCAGCAAAGAATCCGACACAACAAATATCACGCGCAATCGCACGTTATGACGCCGCGATACGTGCCACGTTGCGTGACAACAATGCCGCCCCCACGGGGCAAGAATTAGACGCATAAAAAATTTTCCAGAAAATTAAAATATATGATTGAAACAGTGGGGTAATCTTTATACAATACCCCCGATAATAAAAGGAATTGAAAGATGACATACAATGAAATTCGCAAAGCATTTTTAGACTATTTTGAATCCAAGGGACACAAGATTGTGCCGTCTGCGTCATTGATACCGAATGATCCAACACTGTTATTCACGGTTGCTGGCATGGTTCCATGGAAGGGAATTTTACAAGGCACAGAACCGGCGTTCGCGCCACGCGTCGCAGACGTTCAAAAATGTATTCGCGCAGGCGGAAAACACAACGACCTGGAAGATGTGGGTTTTGATGGCCGTCATCATACGTTCTTTGAAATGATGGGGAATTGGTCGTTTGGGGACTATTTCAAAGAAGGCGCGATTGAAATGTCGTGGGAACTGTTGACACGCGTGTTCGGACTGGACCCAAATCGTATTGTTGTGACGACGCATTACAGCGATGACGAGGCGGCAAAAATCTGGAAAAAAGTTTCGGGCAAAGATGCGATTTTGCTGGGTGACAAAGATAACTGGTGGTCGGCGGGCGAAACAGGCCCATGTGGGCCGTGCACCGAAATGCACTATGATATGGGCGACCATTTGCCGGGTGGCATGCCGGGTTCGGCGGACGAAGATGGCGGACGCTGGGTCGAAATTTGGAACGATGTATTTATGCAGTATGACCGCGATGCAAATGGTAATTTAACACCACTGCCAAAACAAAATGTTGATACAGGTGCGGGTTTGGAACGTTTTGCGTCCATTATGCAGGGCAAGACGGATAACTATGACACGGATTTGTTTGTAAATCTGAAACGCGCGGTGTCCGATGTCACTGGCGTCGCAGAAACAGCCGAAAATATCGCCAGTTTCAAGGTTATCACAGACCACCTGCGGTCGGTTGGGTTCGCAATCGCAGATGGTGTAATTCCGTCAAACACAGACCGCGGATATGTAATTCGCCGTATATTGCGTCGCGCAATGCGTCACGGCCAGATTCTGGGGCACAAGGGGGCGTTGTTGTCAAAACTGTACCCGGCGCTGATTACAGAAATGGGCGATGCGTATCCTGAATTGGCACGTGAACAGGCGCGTGTTGTTGACATTCTGCAAAACGAAGAAAATGCGTTTGCGGATATGTTACAAAATGGAATGAAGTTATTGGAAAATGAAATTCCAAAGTTAAACAACAATGTGTTGCCGGGGGATGTCGCGTTCAAATTATTTGATACGTATGGTTTCCCACTGGATTTGACCCAGATGATTTTGCGCGACCGCAATATTGATGTTGATGTGGCGGAATTTGAAAAATCAATGGCTGAACAAAAAGAACGTTCGCGTGCAGACACACGTGGAACACGTATTTTCTGGGAATCCCAGACAGATCTGGCCGGCACGGACGACAGCGCGAAATACGCACCAATCGATATGGAATCGCGCGTGTTATCAATTCTGCGCAACGGTGAATTTGTTGACAGTGCAAACGCCGGTGACGAAGTCGAAGTTGCGTTGGATAAAACCAATTTCTATGGCACACAGGGTGGTCAGGTTGGTGATAGTGGCGAATTAAAAATTGGGAACGACACGGTTATGAACGTAGCAGAGGCCGCACGTGTTGACAATGTTGTTATTCACAAGGGCACATTGGTCGCAACACTGAGAGTTGGCGACACTGTAAAGCCGGTTATTAATTCAGCCGTGCGCCAGCAGACTGCACGCGCACACACGGCAACGCACCTGTTGCAGGCGGCATTGCGCAGCGTGCTGAACGAAGACGTGGAACAGCGCGGATCAAAAGTTTCGCCAGATTCAGTTCGATTTGACTTTCGATTTGGGCGTGCGATGACGGCGGATGAAAAACAGGCCGTGGAAGATTTAGTTAACAAGTGGATTGCCATGGATATGCCGGTTGAACACGATGAAATGTCAATGGAAGATGCGGTTAAGAAAGGTGCAATGGCATTGTTTGGCGAAAAGTATGGCGACACAGTCAAGGTTATTACCGCAGGTGATGTTTCGTGCGAACTGTGCGGTGGGACACACGTGTATCACACAGGTGAAATTTTGAAAGCCAAAGTGAACAAGGAAAAATCAATCAGCAGCGGTATTCGCCGCATTACTATGTCGGTTGGAACACTGGCCGAATAAGAAAAACCCGCCAAATGGCGGGATTTTTTTGAGATATGAGACAGGAAATATGAGATAGTAATACTTAGCTAAACTTTTATTTATCGAAGTAATTGAATTTATGGCGAGTATGGCGTATAATGGATATGTCGCCGGGTGTTCCGGTGATGGGGTGTCAAGACCCGTGCCAACGCGTCGACGGACATATTTAGTGACGCATGTATGCGTCTTTTTTGTTGACCAAGACGTAAAAACTCCTGAACCCGGTTGGGTCAGGAGGGTTGCGATATATATAAATAAGCACACAATTCGTTGGATTGTCTTGAACCTCCTGACCACCTGATATTGGTGGTTTTTTAATTACCCAATTATGCAGGGGCAAAATTGGGATTAACAAAATTCAGGAGTGAAAAGATGAAACATTTTTTACCAATAACAATATCAATGTTGTTAATACCAGGTGTGGCCAGCAGTATCGTTACTGGAATAACGTGCCAAACCGGTCAGGTTTGCTGTTACTATAACAATGCAGGCGGATGTATGAAATGCGCTGCGGCGGGTTCTTGTCCCACATGCACATGCCCATTAAATACGGATAATGATCCGACCATATGTTCCAGCACGGAATGGACCGCCAATGGGACCGAGGGAACATATCACCGTTGTTTACAGGTACAAAGTAACGCTGCACTGGAAATATGCGGATGTCAATATAGTTGTATGCCGGGGTATTATATGACATACGACGCAACCGCAGCCAAAAACATATGCGTCAGATGCCCGTCTATAAATGGCGTGTATGGTACAACGGTTGATCATAACATCAACGGTATTACAAGTTGCTATATCCCCACAGGGACAAGCCTGAGCGACGACACAGGAACGTTCGAATTTACAAGCCAGTGCAATTACACAAACTAAAAACCCGCCAAATGGCGGGATTTTTATATTTTATTATGGCATTGGTATGCCGGCGGTTGCGTCACCCATGACACGGTCTATCATAGCGTCGGCTTTTTGTTTAGCATCCATGTATGCCGCAGCAACCGCAGTTTCAACTGCAGACACGCCACCCGACAATACGTCTGGATTAATCGTCAGTTTAACCAGGTCGTATTTGCCAGTCATATCAACGACGCATGCGCCATTCGGCGCGATGCCCTTGACAACAGTTTTTGCCAATTGGTCCTGGGCGGCGGCGACTTTGTTTTGCAATTCGGCGGCCTGGGCCATTAATGCGTCCATATCCATTTTAATCCCCCCGTTTCTATTTCTGTTTGCTGTAAATATGCAACATCTGAATCGCACGTGTTGGAACACCAATAAGCGCCGCATAAGAATCCGAGAAAGCCATACGTGGTAAAACCTCTTCATTGGCATAGCGGGTTGCACGTTCGGATGATTCAAATTCTTTGTCCGACGATACAAATGGCTGAACACGTTTCGCACCAGATGGCGCAACATCCAGTTTGGTCATTTGAAATGAATACATGCCCGTTTTCATATCGCGGGCAATTGCCGGAAAATAATTTTCCGTCATATATTGGCGTAACACCGGGACGTCTTGGGCATCACACCCCAGGTGTGACGCCCATTGTTTGTCCGTCCAGGTTAATTGTTCTGGTCTCATATTATTCCTTTACAATTTCTGCGCCGGTTTTCTGGTCAATGCCAACCATGGACATACGTGTTTTGCCACGTTTGTCGGCACCCAGATAACGAACATAGACTGTATCGCCTTCTTTGATTTTTGTGTCTTCGATTTTTGCGATACGTTCGCCGGTGATTTCAGAAATGTGAACCATGGCTTCGAATCCGTTCATGATTTTTACAAACAGACCAAAGTCTTTCATACCAGATACAGTACCTTTGTAAATCTGGCCAACTTCTGGTTCGGCAACAATGTCTTTGATGCGTTGGATTGCGTTGTCCGCATCTTCGCGTGTTGTTGCCATGATTTTGACTGTACCGTCATCTTCCAGGTCAATAATCGTGTTTGTTTCACGAACCAGGGCCTGAATTACAGAACCACCCTTGCCGATTACGTCACGAACCTTGTCTGGGTTGATTTTCATGGTGTATGCCTGGGGCGCGTATTCAGAAACAGATGCGCGTGGCTTTTTAATCGCCTTTTCAATTTTGCCCAGGATGTGCATACGGCCGTCTTTGGCCTGGGCCAAGGCACGTTCCATGATTTCAAATGTAATGGATGTGATTTTGATATCCATCTGTAATGCGGTAATACCCTGGTCTGTACCGGTCACTTTGAAGTCCATGTCGCCCAGGTGATCTTCGTCGCCCAAGATATCGGTCAAGATTGCGTAATCGTCGCCCTCTTTAATCAACCCCATTGCGATACCCGCAACCGGACGCTTCATAGGAACACCACCGTCCATCATCGCCAATGTTGCACCGCATGTTGTTGCCATGGACGATGAACCGTTCGATTCCAAAATGTCCGACACAATGCGGATTACATAGTCAAATTCACTGCGACTTGGAACCATTGGATGAACCGCACGCCATGCCAAGTTACCGTGACCAATTTCACGACGACCTGGGGATTTCAAGCCTTTGCATTCACCAACGGAATAGCCAGGGAAGTTATAGTTCAGGATGAAATCGCGCTCTTCAGCCCCGTCCAGGGATTCGATTGGCAATGCGTCTTTGCCACCGCCCAATGTCAATGACACCAGGGCCTGGGTTTCGCCGCGTGTAAATAACGCAGAACCGTGTGCGCGTGGCATAACACCCAATTCGATTTCAATCGGACGTACCGTTTTATTATCGCGACCGTCGATACGTGGTTTACCCGCCAAGATATTGCCACGCATAATGCGTGCCGTCAGGTTTTCAACCACTTCGTCCGCCCATGATTCCAATGTGGACGTGGCACGTTCGGATTCTGGGAATAATTCTGGGATACGCGCCTTGGCATCGGCATGGATAGATGCCAATGTTTCCAAACGAACCAGTTTTTCTTTGATTTGCAGGGCCGCTTCTATTGCAGGTGCAAATTGTTCAAAGTCAGATTCCATTGTCAACTGTTCTGGTGTTTTTTCAGGTGTCGCCCAGCGTTCTTTGCCCGCGCGTTCCGCCAATTCGTTAATGGCGTTGATAACCGCCTGTTGCGCGTCAAAACCAAATTTAACCGCGCCCAAAACAGTCTTTTCATCCAGTTCACCAATTTCAGATTCAACCATCAGAACGCCGTCTTTGGTTGCAGCAACAACCAAGTCCATTTCAGAACTTTCTGTTTCTTTTTTCGATGGGTTCAAGATATATTTGCCGTCGGCATAGCCAACACGCGCCGCACCGATTGGGCCCTGGAATGGAACACCAGACAATGCCAATGCCGCAGATGATGCAATCATTGCCAAAATGTCAGGCTGGTTCACTTTGTCATATGAAAATACCTGGGCAATAATTTGAACTTTGTTTTTAAATGTTTCTGGGAACAGCGGACGAATTGGACGGTCAATCAAACGCGCAGTTAATGTTTCGGCGGTTGATGCCTTGCCTTCGCGGCGATCGCGTGAACCAGGAATGCGACCCGCGGACGCAAACTTTTCCTGGTAATCAACGGTTAATGGGAAGAAATCTTGGCCTTCGACGGCAGCCTTTTCGGCGCAAACCGTTGCCAGCACCATTGTTTCACCCAATGTCGCCAAAACAGAACCGTTCGCCTGTTTCGCCATACGACCCGTTTCCAAGCGCAGTGTTGTATTGCCATATGGAATTTCAACCACGATTGGATTGTTTAATTTAGCCTGTTCATCTTTCTTGAATAAACCAAATACCATTTGTTTTCTCCATTTTTTATTATTTTTGATTCTGCGAAGAAAAATCATTCGTTTCTGCATTCTGGACAAATGCACAAATGAACAATTTCAACTTCGCCATGTGAATTATAAAAAATATTTAGGCCATTGCAAGTCTAATCCGCATCGTTTGCACGTGGGTGGGCGGCGGCATATATGTTCGAAATTTCCGCCATGTTTACCTTGGTATACAACTGGGTTGTGGACAGGGATGAATGCCCCAGTAACTCTTGCAGGCTGCGCAAATCTGCGCCGTCGGATAATAATGCCGTCGCAAAAGTATGACGCAGGGCGTGTGGGGTCACGTAATCGGGCAACTGCAGATAATTACGCAAGGATTCAACAACCTTTTCCGCCATGCGCGCCGACATCGGCAGGCCACGCACACTGCGAAACAATTCATCGTCGGGCATGTTGCCGTATGGGCGCGCCGATATATATTTATCAATCGCGTTCCATACCGCCGGCAGGACAGGCACCAGGCGTTCTTTGCCGCCCTTGCCCAAAATGCGCAGGACGGTGGGACGACCCATAATGTCGCGATTGCGCAGAGATAACGCTTCGGATATGCGCAGGCCGCAGCCAAACAACAGTACAACCAACGCCCAATCGCGCGCAGCAATCCACGGTTCGCGCGCGTCAATTTCACGAATTGCGTCGTGCATGTTTTCAACGTCGATTGGGTCAATGGCCTTGGACAATTTGCGGGGGACGCGGGGTGATGAAATCAGTGTAATCGCATCATTTTTCACCCCGTGATTTTTTGCCAGGAATTTATAAAACCCACGCAACGATGACAGTGCACGCGCCGTCGATTTGGGCGATAGACCGCGACGCTGGCGATCGGCCAGGAATGAACGAAAGCATATTGTATCAACACGCGATAAGTCCGATGGAAATGGTGGCGCGCCGTTAAACCGCTCATAAAACCCCAGGAAATCGCGCACGTCGTTTTCATAGGCCGTCCGGGTGTGGGATGAATAGTTTTTCACCCCCGTCAGATAGTCCAGAAAGTCCGCGACAACATTTTCCATACGCACCCTATTTTATTTCAAACACCGCTGATACAGATACAGAAACATCTGTGTCGCGTGATACAATTGTGCCGCCGGTATCGACCATGGCGGATGTGGCAACCATTTTAGTGCGCATCAGACCGTTTTCAGGACGCGAAATATCATTTGCATTTGTGCCGTATGACACGGTCAGCAATTTGCCCACACTGCGACCATCACCCGCCGCCAATGCTGCGGCACGCGTACGCGCATTTTCAACCGCAACCGACAGACATTCTTCCATTATTGGGGTCAGGACCTGCGGACTGGTGTACATGCGCAGATTTTCCGAAAAAACATTTGGCGCGCCTGCAAACCGCGACAGGATGTTTTCAATTACATCGATACTGTTTGCAGAAACTTCGACCGCAAGTGTTGTTTCAATGCCCAGCGTTATGGATTTTTGTTCGTCGCGATTCCATTCTGTTTTTTCGTATGAATTAAACTGGGTTGTCTGCATTTCAACAGGTTGCGTTTTCAGATATTCTGTTATTTGTGCCATTTGTGTGGTTGCCGCACGCATAGACGCAACCGCCGTTGGCGCCAATGTCGTCACACGCAATGTGATTGCCGTTTTATCGCGTGGCGCAGTTGTCAGACATTCGCCATTTACCGCAACTGTGCGTGGCGTGGCGCGGCGTTCCAACGCGCCAAATGCCAGTGCCAGCACCGCCGCCACACCGATAACAGTTCCAATCCAGATAATTGTTTTTTTCATTTTTCCCCCCTGGTGTTTTATTTAGCCCAGCATGGCGTGCTTTACACGCGCCAATGTTTCGTGCGCAACCACGCGTGCACGTGCCGCACCCGATGCCAGGATTTTATCAATTTCATCTGTATTCGCCATCAAACGTTCATATTCCGCACGTGGCGCGGACAGAACAGAATTGATTTGTTCGAACAGAATCTTTTTCGCATCGCCATAACCCATGCCGCCTGCGCTGAATTTTTCAGCAAATTCAGCGGTTTGTTCCGGGGTTGCGAAGTGTTTATACAACTGGTAAATCGAGGATTCATCTGGGTCTTTTTTATCGGCTGGTAATTTTGAATCTGTGATAATGCGCATAACCTTTTTCTTTAATTCAGATTCAGGCGCAAATAATGGGATGATGTTGTCGTAAGACTTGCTCATTTTCCGGCCATCTAATCCGGGGATTAAACCAGTATCTGAACCAATTACAGGTTCGGGTAACTTGAACGTATTGCCGTATGTGCGATTGAAATATTCCGCAATATCACGCGCGAATTCAACGTGCTGTTTCTGGTCTGCGCCGACGGGGACGATGTCGGAATTGTATAACAGGATATCCGCACTCATCAAAATAGGATATGTGTACAGCCCCATGTTAATACCCGCATCAACATCCAAGCCCGCGGCCGTGTTTTTATCCATCGCGGCTTTGTACGAGTGGGCACGATTCATCAGCCCCTTGGGCGTGACGTTCATCAGCAATGTGTTTAACTGATAAATTTCATCAATATCCGACTGGCGGAACAGGACTGCATTTTCCAGATTCAGCCCCAACGCCACCAATAACGCAGCGATTTCGTATGTGTGTTGCCGTATCTGTGACGCATCGTGGATTGTGTTTAACGCATGTAAATCTGCGATAAACATGAATGTTTTATGCGTTTGCGAACGTTCAATCAGTGGCTTTAACGCACCAACATAATTGCCCAGGTGTGGCATACCGGTGGGCTTGATTCCAGTTAAAACAATTTTATTTGTATCGGACATAATAAATACCTTTGCTTAGTATGTAATTTTAATGAATTTTTCGATAAATTAAAAGCCCTAAATTTGATTTTGGGTGGCAAAACAGTTCAGGCGGCAATGCGCCAACAATTTACATACGAAAAGATATCTAAACATTTCATCATACCCGTAATTATAATTTATATTTTGCCGGTTTTCAATAATTATATGCTAGCGTTGCTTTAACAAACGGTTCACATGCGCGGTCAGGCGCGGATTATACAGTCCACAACGTGGCATCAGGATGTAATCTGGATCGATGCCAGCATTCAGAAAATCGACCGGGTCACATGTGTTTGTGCGACGAACATCGGCATCATTTGGCATGTTGGCGCGGGCGCGCGCGGTTTCCAGATTCTGTTCAGGTGACAAAAAGTACGCAACACGGAAATTATAATGACGCGCCAAGTCGTTTTTATAAAACCAATCTATCATTTGGCGGGTATAGCGTGGCTGAATCACATCATAAATCAGATTTTCGCCCAAATGCGCCATAATTTCAGATTCCGGAACGCCGTACAGCCATTTTGGTGTACCGGGTGTCCAGAACAATTCATTTACCCACAGGTGCGTCGCCAAGGGGGTGGTTTCAAAATACGCTTCGTCGCGGAAAAAGTATGGTGCACCTTCGGATTCGCCGGGACGCATGGGGCGCGTTGTCGCAGAACGCAGGTTATAAAACAGCCCCGACGGTAAAGTGTTCTGGATAAAATATGTTTTGCCAGACCCCGACAGACCATTACAAAACAACAATGTATTTTTCTTCATTTATTCCCCCAAAAGTATGCCCCGCACATATGTGGCGGGGCGGGTTGTTAATCTTCCAAGAAACTGCGCAATTTACGGGCGCGGGTTGGATGCTTTAACTTGTTCAGCGCCTTTTGTTCAATCTGACGGATACGTTCACGGGTAACACCGATGTATTCACCGACCTCTTCTAGGGTGCTGGTCTTGTTCGTGGACATTCCGAAACGCTGGCGCAGGACGGTTTCTTCCTTGGGATCTAGTTCAGACAGAATTTGCGTCACGATTTTACGCAGATTCTTTTGCGCGGCGGACGTGAACGGGTTTTTCGCCGTTTCGTCTGCAATAATTTCAATACGCGAACTGTCATCTTCGGTGCCGACGGGCGCTTCTAATGAGATTGGTTTCAGATTAACCTTCATAGCCTTGTGAATCTTGTCCACCGGCAGATAGATAATCTTGGACAATTCTTCGGCGGTTGGTTGACGGCCATATTTATGCATAAACTGGCGCGTGGCACGCTGAATCTTGTGAATATTATCAATCATATGAACCGGGATACGGATTGTGCGGGCCTGGTCCGCGATACTGCGGGAAATACCCTGCTGAATCCAGTTGGTTGCATATGTTGAAAATTTATTACCCAAACGATAATCGAATTTATCCACAGCCTTCATCAAGCCGATGTTTCCGTCCTGGACCAAGTCCGAGAAGTCCAAGCCCAATCCACGGTTGCTGGATTTTTTCGCAAATTTGATAACAAGGCGCAGGTTAGCCTCAATCATTTCGCGTTTGGCGCGGGCGGCTTCGGTTTGGCCACGACGAACCAGTTCAACAACCTTTTTATATTCTGATGTTGGTTGACCGGTTTCAACGGCGATGGCGGTGATATCGTCTTGGATTTTTAGGATGTCCGCTTCGTGTTTTTTCGCAAAATTAGACCAGGTTGGATTCTTGTGTTTTGCCAACTTTTTAACCCAGTTACGGTTCAATTCGTTGCCGGTGTATTCGGCCAAGAAATCTTCGCGTTTAATCTTGTTTGCAATTGCCAGGCGCAACAGTTTACCTTCTAGTCCCATTAACAACTGGTCGCGTTTGGTTAACTGTTCCAGGATTTCGGCAACACGGTCGTCGTTCAGGCGAATCTTGCTGACGTGTTCAAATAATTCCAGGCGCAGTTTTGTGTATTTCTTTTCCAATGCCGCGTCAGGTGTGTCAGACGTCAACAGGTTGTCCAGACGTTTTGCCTGAAGCTTTTGCATACTGTTAAATATGCGTTTGATTTTGGCAAACAGTTCCAGAACCATTGGCATCAGGGATTCTTCCATCACAGGGATTGGAACACCCGATGTGCTGCGTGGGGTGTCTTCTTTTTTGATACCGTCTTCGTCGTCGTCCAGTTCGTCTTCTTCGTCGTCACCTTCGACAGATGCGTCCGCCAAGTCATCCAAGTCGTCATCGTCCAATTCGTCGACATGTTCAACACCCTTGGATTTTAATGCTTCGGACAAGGCAGCCAGTGATTTTTGTTCAGAATCACTGGAATACATAACTTCCAAATTCACGATGTAACGCAGACGGATGTCTTCGTTCAACAACTGCTGATACCAATCTAGCATGGCCTGGATTGTCATTGGGCTTTCGCACAGGCCATAGACCATTAGGCGGGATGCCGCTTCGATACGTTGGGCAATGGCAACTTCGCCGGCGGCGGTCAACAATTGTACCGTGCCAATTTGTTTCAGGTATGATTGAACAGAATCCTGAACCCCCAGAACCAGCGAACCGGTCTGGCTGCGTTCCAATTGTTTGGCATAGTGTTCATAGTCATCGTCGTTGACATCAACCTGTTCGGCATCAGCGTTCAGCAAATTGCGCGTTTTGTCGCGCGGTTCGTCATCTTCATCGGTGCCATAGTACCGATCCAGATCCTGGGGATAATTATCCGATTCCAGTATTTCCAGCCCCAGGTCCTGTTGAAAGAAATCCAAGACTTCGTCATGTTCGTCCGATGGAACTTCGTCCGCATCGGTGGCGGCTGTAAAGTCCATGCGTGACATATAGCCGACCTCTATCGCGCTGTATGCCAGTTTTTGCAGATTTTCCGGTAAAGAATCAATCAATAAACGTGTTGCTTCGTCCAGTTTTTTTACCATCAATTACCCCGTCGCAGTTTTTATGTTTATATCAAAGGTTTGGCAAAATTATTTCTTTTTGCTTTTCTTTTTAGGTGCGGCGGCCGCCTTTTGCGCCTTGGCCACGGCATCGTGGATTGCGGATTCAGACACTAGGCCCAAAACAATCGGGCTTTGGATTTGAATGATTGAATATGATGCGTGTGTTTTATTGCGGACAGACGCAACCGTTGGATTTGTACTGCGCATCAGGCGCGCAACCTGACCGTCGGACAATTCTGGATAGTTTTTCAAAATCCACAAAATGCCGCCCAGACGGTTCTGGCGATGTAATTTTGGTGTATAGCCAACGCCGCGTTTGTTCTGTTTCTGTTGGGCTTCAACAATTTCACGACGCAGGGTCAGGCGCGCGGAAGTGTCCGCTTCGCAATTTTCAATATCTTCGCGTGTTAATTGGCCACTTAAAATTGGGTTTAAAGGTTGAATTTTATATGTTTCGGCGTCTGCGATATTTTTGACTTCCAATTCATGCAGACCGCAGAATTCCGCAATTTGTTCAAACGTCAATGCTGTGTTTTCAATTAACCACAGGGCTGTTGATTTTGGCATATATGGATAGTTCATGGAAATTTCCTCTATTGTTAACGTGGGGCAATATACACCAATATTGCCCCAATTTCAACCGATTTTTATTATTTTTTTGTATTTTTAGGAATTTATGCCTGCTTGACGATTTTATAGCCGTTTTAAGCCGCACGCTGTTTTGACATTTGTTGTTTCAATACACATTTAGGCAACTGAACAATTTTAACAAAACCGTCCACTCCCCCACTCCAACCACTACCGTTACACGAGGCGCAACACGCTTTTATTTCGCTTGCTTTTTTAATAATTTTCATCACCATCTCCTTTTTCTATCGTTTTCGTAAAAGAGAACAAACTCGCATACCCTTGTGCGCTATATTTTACATAACGCTTCAAGAAGTCCGACAAATTTATCAATCCATAGTCGCACGGCTTCTTTTTACAAAAAATCTTTCCGCCACACAAACAAAAATCTTTGCAACGGAAACACGTATCTTGCAATCCCGCTAAACCGCTTCGCCCAGGCAACTCTTCTACTTTCTCGAGGTTATCGCAAACATCACGTATTGTCAAACAACTTTTATGTGGGTCAAAAGCATCGCAACAGCCCAAACGACCGTTTGAGAATATTTTTATATTCTGTCCAGCATATCCATGGCATGGAAAACGTATAAGTTTTGGAGCCGCATCCACAATTAAGCCGTGCTTTATCAAGATATCTATGGCAACAGTAGAATTCCACTTCCTAAAATCATGTAGCGGCAATAGGTTTATATAATTTGCACTTGAATCAAATTCTTCCAAATAAGCAATATCTACAACTATATTTGGATGTAATTGGCTTACTGTTTGAACAAAATCCTCAAAATGATTTATATTGGAATGATCTGTGTTAAAACGCAAAGACAATTTATATTTTTCAAAATCCAAGATATCCACAATGTTTTTAATATTATTCAAAACTATATCATGCGAAGAGCCACTTTGGATATGTCTTTTAATATCATGATCTGCTTTATTTGATAACGTTATGCTTAAACTCAACTCTTCAAATTCTTGCACAATATCCTTTGTCAATAACAAACCGTTAGTTGTCAATACGGTTTTTAATTTGACACTGTGTTGTTTGCATAGTGTATTAATTTTTCTATAAATATAAAAAAGCTTGTCTTTTTGAAGTAAGGGCTCGCCCCCAAATAAACTTAATCTGAGGGTTTCATACTTGTTTTTCTTCAGACAGTTCTGTACATATACAAAAATACAGTCCAATGTTTCTATAGAAATTTCATTTTTTCTGCCCCAAGCGCTTTGATAGCAATACGGACATCGCAAATTACACTTTTGAGTGAACTCTATAATAATATCCAACTCTGTTGGCCCTGTATCCAAATACATTCTTTTTAAAACGGATTCACACTCTTGATTAGTTTCAAAAAAACCTAACCGCTTTAATTCATTATTATCTTGTGGCGACATATTTTGAAAATGCGTTTCTATATCCGTCATATCTACAAGAACAACCGCACCATTCAAAGAGTTATACAAAATAATCTCTTTGTCTTCACTCTGACATAAGAATACATATCTATTTAAATAATTTGACATATTGTTCCTTACAACTCAACGTCCCAAACAGTCCCAGCAACAGTATCTTTTAAGATAATGCCCTTTTTACGCAAATTATCACGTATCAAATCCGCTGTCGCCCAGTCTTTGTTTAATTTAGCTTCATTTCGCGCTTCAATCGCAGTTATAATATCCGATGCAGACATATTGTTTGTTGTCAAAACAGATTGTTTAATACTGTTTACATACTTGTCTGAGTCATTTTGTAATATGTTTAGCACAGACATCAAAGATATTATTTTTTTTACAATCCGGCTCAAATCATATGCCGTTGTCTTTTTTGACATTTCTGAGGCTATAAAATTGAACCAACTAAATAAAGATGCGGTTACACCTGAGGTGTTAAAATTATCATCCATAGCGGCTTCAAATTCAGATGTAATCTTTTCAATCACTCGGTCTGTCTGGTCAGTATCAGCATCGTTAAACACACGCTTTTTAACATCTGAGATTATTGAATACATCTTATACACATGACGTTTTGCCTCTGGGAAAAAACTATCCGTAATATCAATATCTGCCGAATAAGTATTGCGCAGTAAAGCGAACCTAATTACATCTGAATCATATTTTGCTAATACATCCTGCAACAAGATTCCATTACCAAGCGACTTGCTCATTTTTTGACCATTCACTTTGACAAGTCCACAATGAATCCAATATTTAGCAAACTGCTTCCCGGTCAATGCCTCGGTCTGAGCGATTTCGTTTTCATGATGCGGAAACACCAAATCGCGCCCACCACCGTGAATATCTATTTGTTCTCCCAAATATTTTAAATTCATAGCGCTACATTCAATGTGCCATCCTGGTCGCCCACTTCCCCATGGAGACTCCCACGACACCTCGCCCGGTTTGGCGGCTTTCCACAGAGCAAAATCGCCATCATTTAATTTGCCCGGCTCAACCGACTTGCGAACGCCAGCTTCGTTTTTATTTGTTTGTATGTGTGATAATTTGCCATACTCAGTAAAACTGTTCAATTTAAAATAAACGTCCCCAAATTCGGTTACATATGCATGTCCAGAATCAATTAATTTCTTTACAAAGTTAATAATATCATTAATACAATGTGTAGCACGCGCCATAATCGTTGGGATGGCGTTGCCTAGCGCCAGCATTTCCGCATCTGTTTTAACAATATTCTGTTCTGCAAATTCTATTGGGTCTACTCCAGCTGCATTAGCATTAGCAATAATTTTATCGTCCACATCGGTATAGTTCCGCACATAACGCACATCATAGCCACGATAGCGTAGATAACGTGTAATGACATCAAATGCCACGGATTGGTATGCGTGTCCTATATGCGCATCAGCCGACACGGTAATACCACATGCATACATTTTTACTATTCCAGAAGTTAACGGTTGAAATTCTTGTTTTTTGCGTGCCATAACATTATAAACTTTCAGTGTCATATACGTCATTCCTTTTGATTTGTATTTGTGGAGTTTAATAAAACAGTGTTTGAAATGCAAACGAATTAAGTTTGCGAAAGTGTATTATTAGCGACAACAGTAAAAATTAATAAAACGAATTGTCATACCCCTATTATGGCACGATTGCCCCGAATAAGTCAAGACACAAAAATTAAACCCGACAAAAGTCGGGTTGAATTTGTGGCGGAGCGTATAGGACTCGAACCTATGGACCGAAAAATCCGGTCACAGATTAGCAATCTGCTGCATTACCACTCTGCCAACGCTCCGTGCAGGGGGTATTATATAGAAACACAAAAATAATTGCAAGTGAGAAAATTATAAAAAATCCCCCAAATGGGGGATTCTTTACAATGATAGCCCGCAACAATTCGTTGAGGTGTTACAATAACCACTGTCACAGTCTGAGTCGGACAGGCAAAAGTTAGCAGTACCTATTGTACATGTTAATGTGCCGATACTGCCCGAACGTGTGCAACAACCGTTTGTGCACTTTGGTTTAAGAAGTGGACAATCATCATCAGTTATACATGCAGTGCCACCCGTGCCGCAATTAATTGATACACAACATCCAGAAAAACACGAACCACTGGCACAATCAGAGTGGCTGACGCATGATTGGCCACCGCTGCACTTGGCGTCGCACGTATCATCACAACAACATGCCGTCGAGTATTCAAATGTGCCGACATCGTCGGTGAATTCCGTAGCCGCCGGCGCACGACATTGTTCATATGATGTCGCGCCCGCCACACCCGTTGTGTGCCCCACACCACATGTGCTACTGCAAGAAACACAGTCCACGTCCGCCAGACTTAGCATGGTCGCGTTACCCGAGGCGGAATAATAACCACTGGCACAACGATATTGATATACCGTTGATGAAGTACCACAATTATATAAAGTGCCCGACTGGCGTTCTGTTGCCACATTATAACTGGCCCAATCCAGATTCCACACATACTGATCCGCACAGACGCATTTATAATATGTCAAACTTTGCGTTTTATCACCTGTTGAGTCATCCATACACATAGATAGCGTTCCAGCCGACGTGTGTGAATATCCAGTATTGCATGTAAGGCTGGTTATAACCTTGACATGGCGGTTCAGCGTCCAGACCGGTGTCGTAGAACCGACAGGTGTCATGTTCTCATACAGGCCAAAACATTTGGCTGTGCTGCTGCTTGCGTTGTTGGTGTTACCATAAACAGTATAGGTATACGAAGAACTGCAAGTTTCTGCTACGTAATACCGGGCGCACTGTTCAGCGGCATTCGCCATGTTTGGCAGCATTATCGCCACCATCAATATCAGTAATTTTTTCATTTTGTCCCCCTTTGCCGACCGAAAACGGTGGTTTAGATTCGGCATAAAATGGGATTGACTTTTATGGGGAATTGCGCCAGAATTAGGTCAGAAAATGTGCTGAAAACAAACCACCGTTTGGATTCGGCAGTAGAAATACGACTCAAAAGCATAGAATCCGCGCAGTTGCGCGTTTTTTTATTATAAAAAAATCCCCGCGGGTGCGGGGATTTAATTTTACTGATTCATAGAACTGAAAAAGTCCGAATTTGTTTTCGTCAGACGCAATTTATCCAACAGGAACTCCATCGCCTCTAATGTGCCCATTGGGTTGATAATGCGGCGCAGGACATACATTTTTGACAGGATGTCTTTGCCAACCAACAGGTCTTCTTTGCGTGTGCCGGATTTTGTGATGTCAATCGCAGGATACACGCGTTTGTCGGATAACTTTCTATCCAAAATAATTTCACTGTTGCCCGTCCCTTTGAATTCTTCAAAGATAACTTCGTCCATTTTAGAACCGGTATCAACCAATGCGGTTGCGATAATCGTCAACGAACCGCCACCTTCGATATTACGGGCGGCACCAAAGAAACGCTTTGGACGTTGCAGTGCGTATGCATCAACACCACCAGTTAAAACCTTGCCACTGGATGGGACACAGGTGTTGTACGCACGACCCAGACGCGTGATAGAATCCAACAGGATGACGACATCTTGGCCCGCTTCGACCAGGCGTTTGGCCTTTTCAATAACCATTTCGGCAACCTGGATATGGCGCGCGGCTGGCTCGTCAAATGTGGATGATATAACTTCGCCTTTGACACTGCGTTGCATGTCAGTCACTTCTTCGGGGCGTTCGTCAATCAACAGAACAATCAGTTTTACGTCTGGGTAATTCGTTGCAATAGAATGCGCGATATTTTGCAGCATAACCGTTTTACCGGTGCGTGGCGGCGCAACAATCAGTGAACGCTGGCCCTTGCCCGTGGGGGAAATCAGGTCGATAACGCGCGCGGACAGATTGCGGCCGCGGTCGGTGTCAGACGGCACTTCCATTTTTAACTGTTCATCTGGGTACAATGGGGTCATGTCATCAAACGACACACGGTGTTTTAACTTTTCAGGATTGTCGCCGTTGACGCGCTCGATTGTTTCCAGTGCAAAATAACGTTCGGTTTCGGCGGCTGGGGCCTGAATCTGGCCTTCGACATAGTCGCCGGTTTTCAAGCCATATTTCTTAATCAACTGGGGCGACACATACAAATCGTCAGGGCCGGCCAGATAATTCGATTCCGGTGCGCGCAGAAAACCAAAACCGTCCTGCATACGTTCCAGTACGCCGTCACCAATCAATGTAACCTTTTTATCCGCCGCATAGACGCGCATAACCGCAAAACGCAGTTGTTGGACGTTCAACTGGGACGGATTTTCAATTCCCATATCTTCTGCCATTTTCAGCAGTTGTTGAGGCGATTTCGCCTTTAATTCATTAATATGCATAAATTTTCCTTTTCTGGGGGTTCGGGCATCAGAATTGCGCCCATTTCACGTTTAATTATAGGACAAACGCGACAAAAGTCAAGTAATTAACAAACAAAACACCCGCCGAAACGGCGGGTGCCACCTTTCCACAAACGCGATTAACGTTTGCTGAACTGTGTTGAACGACGTGCCTTGCGGAAACCATAGTGCTTGCGTTCTACAACACGGCTGTCGCGTGTCAAGAAGCCCGCAGATTTCAACGATGCGCGCAATTCTGGTTCGATTTTTTCCAAAGCCTTGGAAATACCGTGCTTAACCGCGCCGGCCTGGCCAGATAAACCGCCGCCTTCGACCATGGCAACGATATCATATGATGTTTCGCGTTTTGTTACGCCAAATGGCTGGGCGATAATCATCTGTAATACAGCGCGACGGAAGTATTCAGCCGCAGGTTTGCCGTTAACGATGATGTTGCCTTTGCCCGGCATCAAATATACGCGTGCAACGGAATCTTTACGTTTGCCGGTTGCATATGTTGCGTCATTTAATTTTGGTGCAACAACTGGTGCCTTTTTGGCAGCAGTTTTCTTAACAGTCGCAGTCTTTTTAACTGTCTTGGTCGCTGTTTTCTTTGCTTCTGCCATTATTCGCCCCTTTTGTTTTTACGATTCAAGCCTGCGAAATCAATAACAACTGGTTTCTGGGCTTCGTGTTTGTGTTCTGCGCCTGCATAAACGTGCAGTTTGGTCAAACGCTGGTTCGCCAGGGCGACCGCTGTGCGACGACCCATCATGCGCTTTACAGCGTTGAAAACCAATTTTTCTGGTTTTTCAGAGCGCATCTGACCCAATGTGCGGGATTTCAAAGAACCAGTCCACAAAGAGTGCCAAAAGAAACGATCTTTGTCAGCCTTGTGACCAGACAGTGCAACCTTGTCCGCGTTGATGATGATAACATGATCACCACAATCCATGTTTGGTGTCCATGTTGGCTTATGCTTGCCACGCAGGATGTTCGCAGTGTATGCCGCCAAACGCCCCAGCGTACAATCAGTCGCGTCAATCAGATACCATTTGGCATCCAATTCACACTTTTTTAACGATTTTGTCGCTGCCATTTTTATTTTACCCTTGGTTTTATAAATTAAAGCGCGGCTATTATGCCCCAACCCTGCGGAAAAGTCAAGAAAAAATCATACGGTATTATTATACCGCAACAAATCTCCCGACTGGGAGATTTATTTTGAGACATGAGACAAGAGATACGAGACATGACATACCGCGCTAAATAAAAGTTTATCGAAGAAAAAAATCCCCCGAACGGGGGGATTGTTTTATTTCTGGACAAAATGAACGCTGTATTGCGGTTTCTTGTCCGCGCCCAGGGCTGCACGAACAACCTTGTTCGAGGCAATTTGCACGGCGCGAACCAGATTATTTCTGTCTTTGCGTTCCGCCTTGGTCAGATTGTCAATCGCGCGTGTGATTTCAATCTGAATCTGACGCTTCATAAATCCGGTTTCGTCCGTTTCAAAGATGCCAGCACTGGAAACCTCGGGCGTGCCTTTTAGGAATCCGCGCTTATCCACCGGCAGGGTCACAAACACCGCACCGTTGGATGCAATCTTTTTACGGTTCTTGTAAACCTGGTCGTTGGCACTGCGTTCGGTTTCACCCTCCATCACAACATAACTGGTTTCGATTGTTTCAGCGACATATGGTTCATTCCCATCGGACAGCGCAACCATTTCACCGTTGTGGACAACCATCATATGTTTTGCACCACCGCGTTCCATTGCCATTTTACCGTTTAACATTTCGTTGATATAGTCACCGTGCATCGGGATGGACACCTGGGGGTGAACCATATCATAAAAACGTTCCAATTCAGGACGGCCGGCGTGACCACTGGCGTGCAGGTTATCTGTATCGAATATGGTATGTGTTTTTACACCCATACGTGCCAATTTGTTGTACAGGTATGATACATCCTGTTCGCGGCCCGGGATGATAATAGCACTGAACACAACGGTATCGGTTGGTTGTAATTTTAACTCTTTTACCTGGCCATGGCACAGACGTGTTAGCATTGCAAACTTTTCACCCTGCGAACCGGTCAAGAATATTGCCTGTTTTTCCGCCGGCAGGTCTTTGATTTCGCTGTGCAGATATACATCGTCTTTGTTGATATAGCCGAACTGAATACCCAATTCGCGGAATTCAGGCAGACCAACATATGGCACAGGATTTGGATTACTGCGTTCCTTGATACACGCAATGCGGCCGGCGGCACGGGCCGCTTCGGCAAACATTTTCATACGTGCCAAACTGCGCGAATAACCTGTTACCAAGACGCGACCCGGGGCGTTCTTCATGATTTCGGTCAAAGTTTCACGAACCTGGGTTTCGGTGGTCTGTTTTGTCTGACGCGATGAATTCGTTGAATCGCACATACACGCCAACAATTTTGGATCAGAACCAATCGCCGCCAGACGCGCAAAATCAGTTGGCGCTTCGATTGGAATATCGTCGTTAAATGTCCAGTCGCCTGTGTGCAGGATTTTACCTGCATCGGTTTTGATGATTAACATTTGCGCTTCGGGTACGCTGTGTGTGACGTGGAAAGTTTCAACCGTAAATGGGTCTAAATCCAATGTTGCACCATTGTGATCGAATTCAACAATATCGCGGTGTGGATCAAAGTCCATTTCAATGCCCGCAAACGTACGGCGTAAAATTTCCGCTGGGAAGCGTGTACAATGAATTGGCTTTCTGAATTTTGGCCAAATGTATTTTAATGCGCCAATGTGGTCTTCGTGGCCGTGGGTGATAACAAATCCAACAACGTCTTTTTTACGTTTTTCCAACCATGTTGTGTCACAGTATTGAACGTCCCCTGCCCCGATTTCTTCGTCCAGGAAACCCATACCACAATCAACAACCAGATATTTGCCACGATATTTATAGACATACATATTCTGGCCGATGTGTTCCAGACCACCCAACGCCATAAAATAAATCTTGTCGTCGTTCGCGTCTGTTTCGTGTTTGTTCATGCCCCGAATAGACCGCGGTGTTTTTGGTTTGTCGCCTTTGGATGGCGCAGATTTTTTTTCACGTACTTTTACCATTTATAATCCTTTTGTTTTGTTTCACATTTGTGCGACCATCAAATTCATTACTAATAAAGAAAAAATCTTTATTTGCAGTGAATCCATGGTCGCACGACTTATACCCCATGGTAATTTATTATCGTTAATAAAGACATAGGGGTAAATACCTGGTGGACATAGTTTTTGTCCAAATATTTCAAGCACAAATTATATAATAGTGCATTTGACACCAAAATCAAGACAATAATAAAATCCCCGCAAGTGGGGATTTTATTTTAATCGTCAGATTCCACGTCGTTTGCATGTTCTTCGACGGCGCGTGCCACGGTTTCGATTTGCAACAACTGATTTTCCAATGCCGCGCGTTCGGATGATTTATAGCCGGTTTCTGCATCTGGGGCAACAGTTGTTTTTTCAGATGCATTATCTGATTTCTTGGTCGCAGAAATCGCGGGATTTATCAGATTATTATAAATTTCAATCGCCTGGTGCGTGCCGGCCATATCACGTGCCAACAATTTGTTTTCAGGGCCAGGGAAAAACCAATCGTCCAGTTTTACCGCCGTGATTTGCATAATTGGGCGCGTGCGCGACTGGGCCAACCATTTTGGCAGGAAAGGCACGTCTGAATAGTACCACAGCGCACCCCAATAGAATATCCCCATAACGACAATGCCGCGGATAATACCAAATATAACCCCCAGCGTTTTATCAGTGACATTCATAATGCTGTCCTGAATTTTGTCGCGTAATTTCTGGTTCAAGAATCCAACCAACATCAATATCGCAAAAAATACGATAAAATATGACGCAACCAATGTGCCAACCGTGGAATCAGACAAATCAAACCAAGACTGTAATAATTTATCCAGCCACGGGGACGCAAATCGTGCAGAAATTGCCGCAACAACCCATGACAATGTTGCAATTGTTTCATACACACCGCCACGGATTGTCGCCCAAATTGTGGACGCCAATATGACGCCCACATAAATATAATCAAGTGTTGTTAAATCAAACATATTTGTTCCGGTTTAGATGATTATTTTTTGTTGTCTTTGCGAACCAAAACATAACCCAAGCCCGCAACCAAAACAATCAACAGTCCCCAGAACCAAACTGTGCTGCCGCCTTCATTTTTTTTTGCAGGTTCGGCTGCAGGTTCATCCGCAGGTTCGGCAACAGTTGCAGTATATTCAACAACTGCGTTCGCACGATCAGCATGTTCGGATTTAAATTTTTCCGCATCTGCCGCCATGGCTGCTTTGTTTTCAGCGGCAACAGCCTTTTGTTCATCAGACAGGTCAACTTCGATATATTCACGCATTGTGTCCTGCATAAAGTCTGCATAGCCCTGTTCGCATTTGTCACCGATTACCATAACAGGCACACCACCGTTATCGAATTCACATTTCTTTAACGCGTCCTGGAATGCAGGCAGATTGGCCTGGTCCATAACGTTGACGGCGGTTACCTTTAATTCTGGGTATTCATAGACCAAAGTGTTGGAAATAAATTCACGTGCGTGATGACAGTGTGGGCATGATGGCGAATAATAAATTGTAATATCAGCCGCAGATGCCGCGCCCGCAAATGTTAAACCCATAATAGCAGATAAAAATGATAATTTTTTCATAAGTAAGACTCCTTTCACTGGTTCGATTATAGAAAATATTTTTATATACACGCAAGTGGTTTTTGATAAATCTTTCCTGTTGAAATTTTAATAAAAAAACACAATATTTGGGCAAAGGAGTTTCATTATGTTTACATTAACACAATTTCCATTGCCGTATGCAACAGACGCACTGATGCCATACATATCCCAGGAAACAATCCAAACACATCACGGTAAACATGTGGCGGGATATATTGATAATCTGAACAAACTGATAGAAAACACACCGTATAAAAATGTTTCACTGGTAGAAATTATACAAGAATCTGCCGGCAAGCCAGATGAACAGAAAATATTTAACAACGCAGCACAAATTTATAATCATGACTTTTTCTTTCACGGAATGTGTCCAAAATGTACCGCCCAAATACCAGATGAAATTATTGAACAATTTGGCAGTGTGGAAAATTTCAAAGAACAATTCAAGTCGGCGGCAACATCACTGTTCGGCAGTGGATATACGTGGCTGGTGCGCGATGGCGATAATACATTGCGTATCATAAACACCGCAAATGCAGATACACCAATTGCACATAATATGAAACCGATATTAAACCTGGATGTGTGGGAACATGCGTACTATTTAGATTACAAGAATAAACGCGCAGATTTTATTGATTCGTTTTTGAATAATTTAGTTAATTGGAATTTTGTTGCAGAAAATTTGAAACAATAAAACAACCGCCATTTGGCGGTTGTTTTATTGATACATCATACACGCTTCTGAAAATTCATATGTACCAGTTGCGTCTGTGTACGACACACCCGCCGGCGCGTACATTATACAAGCACCAACTGGATTTGCCACCAGGCACGATTCCGCGTCACCCGCAGAACTTGTGCCCGCAGGACAGCTGGATCTGACCAGCATATACCGTTCGTTAACTGCAACGTATCCTGTGGGACATTCGGTCGCAGGCGCAATAGCCACAGCAACCGATGGCACGATGAAACAAAATATCATTAAAATTGTTTTCATAATCCCCCCACTAGTCCGAAAATGATGCCAGAATAAAACTGCGAAATTCAGATTCATTGACCATTGAAGTGGCGCACGCATGAGAGCAACTTTGATGTCCGGTCGCAACATGGCTCGCCCATGCCCATTTTGTAACAACCGGGGATACAATTTTGCACCAACATTCGGTTGTGCCATTGGCAGAACTTACGCTGTCTGCGACATCATCGTCAACATTGTCAGCAGCGACCGCAATACCCTGGATGGGCAGTCTATTGCAAGTGACAGACCAATCATAAGACGAAGTTTGGAACACAGGGTCAGCACATGTGATTTCTGGGGTTAAAGGGACACATTTTTGCACCGCGGCAAATGTGGGAACAGTTAAAATTGCGCCAAGCGCAGTTAAAAATAATTTGGTTTTCATGTTTTTCAATCTCCTGTTTATTTGTTTGTAAAAACAAAACCACTGTTTTTACACGAGTGGTCAGGAGGCTGATAACAATTGCTAGAATTGCGTGCTTATTCGATATATTCGCAACCCTCCTGACACCAATATCAGGAGTTATTTCCGTCGCAAGAATAAAAAATAGCGCGTCGCATGCGCCATAGGTTTATATTCCGACGCTAGCACAAGGGTTATCAGGCCCCATTATGGTAACCACCATAACACATTTATTATACAAGATAAAATAATATTGTGCAACAGTTTGATAAATAAAAGTATTCATATCTCAAAAAAATCCCCCGGTTGGGGGATTTTGTTTAGTGTTCTTCGCCAATGTGTTCGGGTTGATATATTTCAACGTCGCGTGTCATTGCCAAGAATTTATCCGCGCGTTTTGACGGTAATTCATCGACCGGAATTTGCTGTAATTCAGCAATCTGGGCGGCAACAGAATTGGCTAATAATTCCATTGTTGTTTGCCAATCTGTGTGTGCACCACCGGCCGGTTCATGAACAATTTCATCAATCACGTTCATGTCCGCCATATCGCGCGCGGTCAATTTCATTGCTGCAGATGCAGTTGCGCGATATTTATTGTCGCGCCACAAAATACTGGCGCATGATTCAGGGGCAATTACAGAATAAATTGCGTTTTCCATCATCAATACACGGTCGCCCGTTCCAATCGCAATCGCACCGCCCGAACCACCCTGGCCGGTGTTGACGGCAACGTATGGCGCGCGCATTGACAGCCCCGCCGCAATTGATGACGCAACCGCCTGGGATTGACCGCGTTCTTCGCCTTCGCGGCCAGCGAATGCGCCGGCGGTATCAAACAGCGAAATCAATGGTAACTGGAATTTTTCCGCCAGGCGCATCATGCGAACCGCCTTGCGATAGCCGTCGGGATTGGCCATACCGAAACGATGTTTCTGACGGGTTTCGATGGTACGACCCTGTTCCTGGCCAATAATGACGGCAGGAATACCGCGCCAGAACCCAATACCAGAACCCATTGCCGCATCTTCGGCATATAATCTGTCGCCGGCCAGATATGTCCAATCGTCAACAATACCATTGATGTAATCCAGGAAATGCGGGCGATTTTCATGACGTGCCAGCAATACTTTGTCATATGCTTCGTTTTCACCCATGCCACGAATCTTTTTCGATGCGTCATGCGCAGGCGTCGTGGCAACAATTTGTTTTGGGGCGCGTTCTTGCTTGGTCAAAACCGCCAGGATTTTCGCAATCGCATCATGCAGGTCACCACGTGCCACAACCATATCGACCATACCGTGTTCGTACAGGTATTCAGCCGTCTGGAAATTTGATGGCAATTTTTCGCGAATGTTTTGTTCAATGACACGACGACCGGCGAAACCGATACGTGCACCCTTTTCCGCAATATGGATGTCGCCCAGCATCGCAAAAGACGCCGTTACACCACCAAATGTCGGATCGGTCAACAAAACGATGTACGGAATGCCGTTTGCGTGCAATTTATTCACAGCGGCCGTTGTGCGTGCCATTTGCATTAATGACAAAATGTTTTCCTGCATACGAGCGCCGCCACTGGATGTGACCATAATAAACGGACGGCGTTCTGCAACCGCATGTTCCATCGCTGCAACAATTGCATCGCCCGCCGCACGTCCCATAGACCCCATCATAAACAGGCCATTCAAAACGCAAACCGTCGATGGAACACCACCAATTGTTCCGTCCGCCGCAGATACCGCGTCATAACACCCCGTTTCAGAACGCGCATCATCCAGGCGTTCGGTGTACGCAATGCGATCGACAAACTTTAATGGGTCGTCCGATACATTTGGTGGGGTTAATTTTTCCCAGGTATTATCGTCAAACAGTAAATCAAAACGCTGTTTCGGGGTCATGATAAATGCACGACCGCAACTGGGGCAAATGTATTTATTATCCTTGTAATCTTTATAGTAAACCAGTTTGCCACACGATTCACATTTTATCCACATCAGGCGACGAACACGTTCATAGCGTTCGCGATTTCGATTTTTAATGCCTGATTTTTTGCCAAATAACATAATTACTGTCCGTTCATCTTTTTAGTTAATTCACGACTGGGTTTGAACAAAATAGTCGTACTGGCCGGTAATGGCATAGGCTGACCCGTACAGGGGTTATATCCAATCTTCGTTGCGCGGGCGCGTGGTTGAAATGTGCCAAAACCACGGATTTCAATACGATCGCCGTTGGCGACGGATTCAATCATATGATCCGATACCGTGTCTAGAATCGCGGCCGCGTCGCCGGCACGCATGTGTTTAAAACGAACCTGAATAGAACGTACAATGTCTGACCTTTTCATAATTTATATCCTTTGTTCTTGCACTGTATTATTAATATCTTAGCACATTTTATCAAGAGTAAAGTTTTTTATTTATTTGGAATACGTTCCTGTGCCGAAAATACGCTAAAAATGTTAAATTATTTGCAAGGACAAGAGGTGAAATTATGCACGACTTATTCGATTTATGCGATTGCGATGAACAGACGACGGAAACAACAATGCCACTGATTGGCGACGCAGCCCCCAGTTTTAGTGCCAGCACCACAAACGGCGCAATCAAATTCCCAGGCGACTATGCCGGCAAATGGATTGTTTTCTTTTCGCATCCATCGGATTTTACGCCAGTTTGTACGTCTGAATTTATTGCATTTCAGCGTGATTTAGCAGAATTTGAAAAACTGAATACCCAGTTGGTGGGATTATCGGTTGGGGCATTGTCATCGCACCTGGCATGGCTGGACGCAATTTCAAAAATGCCGGATGGTATCGACATAACATTTCCACTGATTGATGATATGGGGGGCAAAATTGCAAAGATGTACGGAATGATTCAACCACACGCATCGGACACGCACGCCGTGCGCGCAGTCTTTGTTATTGATCCGGCGGGCATTGTGCGTGCGATTTTGTACTATCCGGCGGTTCTGGGGCGAAATATCGAAGAAATTCGGCGTATGATTGTCGGATTACAGACGGGCGACGCGTTTGGGGTGGCAGCGCCTGCGAATTGGATACCGGGCGATGACGTTTTGCGCCCTGCCCCGATGACAATGCGACAAATGCGCAAAGACAAACATACACCATGGTTTATAACGTACAAAAAGTTGGACAAGGATGTTATTTATAGCAAAATCGGAAAACAAAAACCTGAGCAAAAATAATCCAGGCGCAGACAGACCGGTTTATTTCTGGTTCAAAATACCAGCGGAAAGTCGCGTATGTCCAGTGGCACGCCGTCGCGTTCAGGATTCCACTGATACATCGACATAATGACGCGTTTTTCGTTGTCGAATTTGACACCTTCGGCGCGCAGGGCGCGGTATTGTTCCGCCGCCATGCCGGAACACAGCGTGCCGTCTTTGAACACAACACGATGCCACGGCAGATGCCATGACGACTTATTGTTTGAAGCATATCCGACAAAGCGCGCCATACGTGGACGGCCAATCATTTGTGCGATTTGACCAAACGACGCAACGCGTCCGGCAGGAATGCGGGCGACGGTATCATAGACTTTTTCATTGAATGTTTTTTCCATGGAATTTAGTTTATCAGTCATGATGAAAATGTCAAATATTTGGTCTTGCAAAATAATCCGGGGGTGGTTATAATGCGTGGCACGGAGACGTGGCAGAGCGGTTGAATGCGCGCGACTCGAAATCGTGTATACGGTAACCCCGTATCAAGGGTTCAAATCCCTTCGTCTCCGCCACCCGTCTTTGCTAGCGCAAAGCCGCGGTTAAGCGGATTTAAGTGTAGCAAAACGGAGTGCCGCGGCTTTTGGGTCGCAGTTTTTTTTATAAAAAACAAGACAAAAAGACGGGCAAAACATGTATTATGTGTACATTTTACAATCAATAAATAATCCAGATTCCTTTTATATTGGTTTTACAACTGATTTAAAACAGAGATTAGCGGAACACAATTCTGGAAAATCGATACATACAAATAAATACAGACCTTGGCGAATAAAAAATTATTTTGCATTTGGTGATGAACAAAAAGCCAAAGATTTTGAATCTTACTTTAAAACTCATTCTGGACGTAAATTTTGTAAAAATCATTTTTGATTTTTATTATTGTGTATCGAGGACAGGAATTCGTCTCCGCCAGGATTAAAATAAGATGCGCCCCAAACGGGGCGTGTTTTTTAAACTTCGAAATTGTAATTTTTTACCGATTTGACGATGGCGTTGACCAATTTGTCCTGGTGTGCGGATGTTTTTAACAATTTTTCTTCGGCCGCGTTGGACAGATGCCCCAATTCCAGTAACGCCCCTGGAACAGTTGAACGCAAAACCGCAAATGGCGCATGACGTACGTCAGGACCGGGCTGTTGTTCAATGGATGCACGCTTGAACGATTTGGCACAGCCGGTGGCGTATTCTTCACTCATTTCCGCGACGGCGTGTTGTTGCAACGAAGACAAGGCAATGCGGATGTTTTCTTCGAATTCGGTGAATCCAGACACCCCGATTTTGTCGGCGGCGTTTTCAGCCTCGGCCAGTTTTTTCGCCTCTTCATCCGATGCCTTTTCCGACAGGGTATAGATTGAAAAACCCTTCATCTTGCGGCTGGGGTTTGCGTTGGCGTGCAGGGATATAAACAGGTCAGCCTTGCGCTTTTCGGCAATGCTGGCACGTTCAGCCAATTTTAAATATGTGTCACCACTGCGTGTCAGGTATGTTTTAAAGCCGTTCGCGTCCAGTTTGTTTTTTAATTTTTTCGCAACTGATAGCACAATGTCTTTTTCACGAGTGCCACCTTTGCCGATACAGCCAGGATCTTTGCCCCCGTGGCCGGCATCAACAACAATCACATATTTGCGCGATGCAGTAATCGCAGTGGTTGTCGCCGCAGACGACGTTGTGTACTGGGGCGGTTCAGACGGCGCGTTCGTTGCACCTGCGACAAAATCCAGCACCAGACGATAATCATTATCGCCATTCGGTTCAAGGACCAGAATCGATGCCTTAGGAATTTGGGCGATTGACTGTTTTAAAGTGGCAACAATTTGCAGGGCGTCACCATTTTGCACCTGGGCAATGGATTTTACCAGGCCGCCCGATGCCAGTTTTGGCGATACAGACATATTTGTGGTGGCGTTCGCAATATTTACGACCAACTGGCCCGCAGGATATGACAGCGAATACGACGGACGTGCGGATGTTTCAATCACCAGGCGTGTTTTATCGCCGGGCTGAATCCCAGTGCGCAAGGAACGCAAAGAATTGCGCGCAGCAAACGCCATACGTGGCAACAATGCCGTTGCCATAATTGAAAAACCAGTCAACTTTAATAAATTTCTGCGGGTGATTTTCATAGATTCTATTATATCAAAATTCACAGTATTCTTCAAGCCCGTTTCAGGAATATATGGTTGCGTATGGGAATTAATTCCGATAAAATGTAAGTGTCAGTTAGCAGTTGGGCATCGATACCCCAGATAACTAACAAAAATTTGTTTTAACCAACCGTCCCGACATAAAAGTCGGGAAGTTGTGGCCATACAACAGGGTGCGTTAAGAGCATCTAAAAACCACAAGGTCAAAGTTATCTGACTTATCGAACTTCCCGACTCCTATTCCTGATGTAAAATAGGAGTTTTATATGAAAAAAGTTGCCGTTTTATATATTGCACTGGGGCGATATGTATCTTTCTGGAAAGGGTTCTATGAATCATGCGAAAAATACCTGGGGCCATGTGAAAAGGAATACTTTATATGGACCGACAATAATGTCTTTGATTATTCAGACGCAAAAAATGTACATGTTATACACGCCCAGAAAAAGGGATGGCCATATGATACACTGTTGCGGTTTGAAATGTTTTTGCAACGCGAAAAAGAACTGAAAGAATTTGATTATATCTATTTCTTTAATGCAAATATGGAATTTGTAAATCCTGTGGATTTAGCCGAAATTACACCACGCGAATGGCACGACGGATTGGTCGCGGGCAGTCACCCGGGACGCCGTGGCGACGTGTTGTCAGGCAATCCAGACGCATTCGGATACGAACGCAGACCAGAATCAACCGCATACGTACCATACGGCAAGGGAAAACACTATGTCTGTGGCGCATTTAACGGCGGGACAAGTGAAGCGTTTCTGGAAATGTGCAGAAAACTGAAAAAGAATATCCAAATCGATTTAGATAACGACATTATTGCACGCGTTGATGATGAATCGCACCTGAATGCATATTTAATAGATAAAAAATATCTGCTGTGTGGGCGCGCGTACGGATTCCCAGAAAAAAAGATAAAATATGTAAACCCAATTGAAATGGCGATGATTAAAATTGTCTCGCGGCACAAGGGACACCCAAAATACGGCGGTGTACGGTGGCTGCGCGGACAGACAGAACGAAAAATTCCAAACAATTGGTTCATACGCAATGTTATGATACCGGGATGCAAGGTTGTGTCTGTGTTTATTCCGTCGAAAAAATATAGAAATAAAGTAAAAAAATATTTCGGTTCAATTTAAAAATCCCGCCAATCGGCGGGATTTTTATTATAAATCGAAACGATTTAGTTCAAAGCTTCTTTCAATGCTTTACCTGGTTTGAATTTAGGCTGGGTAGAAGCTGGGATTTTGATAGCAGCACCAGTCTGAGGATTGCGGCCTGTTGTTGCTTTGCGTTTTGCAGTTGCAAATGTACCAAAACCAACCAAGCGAACTTCGCCTTTCTTTTTCAAAACTTTTGTAACTGTGTTGATGAATGCATCCAAGCATGCAGCGGCAGTTGCCTTGGTAACGTCAACTTCGTTTGCGATTGCTTCAATCAATTGCTGTTTGTTCATGTTGTTTCTCCTTTCATAGAATTTTATTATAAGGTGTCCCGCAGTTCCAATGGACATTCCTTGTACTGCTTGTCCGAATCGTAGAGAATTCCGCGCTTTAAGTCAAGTCAATAATTAAAAAATCCCAGATTTTTGCAATGTTGACAAATTCTGGTTTAAAAAAACCGCCGATTGGCGGTTCGATTAGCAACTTATTATTTACTTAGACAGTTTGCAAATGATTGCGACACCAACGATTCTTCGGCATCGGTCATTTGCGCAACCGGAACAACAAAACAGCGCGCACTGTCACGCAGTACAAATACCTTGGTCCCGCGGGTGTATGCCGTTTTCATATTGTCAATCTGGGCACTGGTCAAGAATGCGTTCTGGGTCGTTGATGGCAACGACATTGCCGCATTTATAATCTGAAACGCGCGATCGAATGTATAGATTTCATCGCTGAGGGATCGAACCTCCATCCAAATTGACTGATTTTCATATGGATTTTCGATTCTTTGATCCGTTGTTGGGAATGCAGCGTTTACCGCCAGGGCCGCAACCGTTTGCAGGGCCGTTGGCTGGGACGAATCTGTACCATGCGATACTGTGTTCAACTGCATATTATCGCCACACGCCAGATTCATGCGATTTGTATAGCCCGCCAAGACTGCGTCAACGGCAGCCTGCCAATCTTCGCCCTTTTTGTTTAAATCCAGACTGACGATTTTTTCGGCCCAGCCCCAAATGTTTGCACCAACATTACCGGCATTGGCAAAGCGGGTAACCATTTCCGCACTGCCCCCCGGGACACCTGCGCCACAATAATCGGTCAATTGTGTGGTTAGCATACTGGACGTTTCGTTACCATAGGCAAGCGCGACAGAATGACATGACATCGCGGCTTCTAGTTCCTGGCGACGCTGAATACACAGGTCGGAATTAGATTTTGACAACTGGGTCGCCATATTTGACATCGACAGATATGACATTAATTCCTGTTGCACATATGACGGGCACAGACGCGCAGCCGTATTCATGCCACCGGTGGAATTTTTTGTGTTTGCGCCATACTGGGGCAATAAAATTTCCGTATCACGTTGCAGACACAACAATGCATAATTGTACAATTCGCTTTCCGTTGCATACTGGCACTTTGATTCACGCTGGCCAGGGACGACGGTGACGTCACCGCAATAATCCGACAGGCATTTGAAAATCTTTTCCCGACAGGCCGTATCAACATCAGGCTGGGTCACCATGAAATAATTGTTACGTTGGTTCATTTTATAGGTATTCGCAATGCCCGCGTTACCACGCAGACCACCCGATGACGTTGGGGTCTGAATCGCCAGACCGCGATTGCGATCCGATGCGCCAACCGTACCGGCAGATACCGCAAATGCGCCGTTTGCCAACAAACATGCGCCAACCAAGCCAAAAACACACAGAAAATGCTTCATGGTAAAATCCCTCTCGTTGCGTTCATTTTATCACAACCGTTTGCAAAAGGCAAACATTCATTTGATTTAGAAAAATTAACTGATATGATATGTGTTATGATTATAGCAACAGAAGTTTTATCGCAAATCCACGACGACATTTCTGCCGTCAGGGGGTTTCTTTGACCCCGAAAAATTACAATCACAGATTGACGAACTGAATATTCAGGCAAACGACCCGGAACTGTGGAATAATCCAGATAATGCACGGGCAATTTTACAAAAGAAATCCGGTTTGGAAAAGACGTTGGACGAACTGGTTCACATGGAATCAGAATATGCGACACTGCGCGAGTTGTACGAAATAGCACCAGATGATGCGGATGTGTTGGGCGCAATCGAAAAACTGGGCGATATGGCGCACCGGGCAAAGTTTATTACCCTGTTTCGTGAACCTGCCGATGGAAACGGGGCGTTTTTGTTTATCCAGGCCGGCGCAGGCGGGACGGAGGCACAAGACTGGGCCCAGATGATGTCCCGAATGTATGCACGCTGGGCCGAACGGCACGGATTTACAACCGAAGTTATCGAAGAACACGAAGGCGATACAGCCGGAATTAAAAATATCACTTATCGTATATCTGGTGAACGGGCGTATGGATGGTTAAAGAACGAGATTGGCGTACACAGACTGGTACGTATTTCCCCATTTAATGCGAACGGAAAACGACAGACCAGTTTCGCGTCTGTTGATGTTTGGCCGGATATTGATGATACAATCGAAATCGAAATTAACGACAAGGATTTACGTATCGATACATATCGCGCATCGGGCGCAGGTGGCCAGCACGTTAACAAAACTGACAGCGCGGTTCGCATTACCCATATACCAACCAATACTGTTGTAACATGTCAAAACGAACGCAGCCAGATTCAGAACAAAGAAATGGCGATGAAGATGCTGCGCAGCAAGTTGTATGAACTGGAAATGCAAAAACGCGCCGAGGCCGAAGATGCCGCCAAGGCCGCCCAGAAAAAAATTGAGTGGGGCAGCCAGATTCGAAACTATGTCCTGTATCCGTATCAGTTGGTAAAAGATGTGCGGACGGGTGTTGAAAAGACCGATTCCGACGCCGTACTGGATGGCGATTTAGACGATTTTATGTTGGCAAGTTTACAGCAATAAAAAATCCCGCATTTTGCGGGATTTTTTGAGACATGAGATATGAGACATGAGATATGAGAAAAATAGGAATCCCCCAGGTGGGGGATTTTTATTTAGTCACTATTTCACGAAATATTTCCGCCGGGATTGTGCCACCTGTGATTTTAGAATCCATGGGGGCAAAGTCGTCGTTGCCCATCCAGATACCAATAATCAATTCACGCGTTGCGCCAACAAACCATGCGTCGCGATTTTCATTACTGGTGCCGGTTTTACCACCCAAAACACCGTCTGCGCGGGCGCGACCGCCCGTGCCACCCGGCGCAATTACATCCGCCAATAATGCCGTCATTGATGCGACCGTGTGGGGCTGTAATATAGTAATCGGGTCGGATGGATTGCGTTCATAGATTATGTTGCCAGACATGTCTGTGATTTTCGTAATCGAATAAGGTCGCACAGATTGACCTTTGTTCCAGATAACCGCATAGATCTTTGTTAAATCCAGCAAACTCATTTCCGACGCACCCAGGACCGTTGAATATTCGCGACGCAATTTCGTACCAACACCCAAACGCCCCGCCATAGACAACACCGAATCAATACCATATAATTCGGTCAACTTTAACGGAACGGAATTAACACTTTTTGCGAATGCGGTCGCCAATGTAATATCGCCATAATATCGTTCGTTATAATTTTTTGGGTTGTAATCGCCAATTGCAAATGGGGAATCATTAACATAACTGTCCGGCAACAATCCGTTTTCAAGCGCAACCAGATAGACCACAGGTTTAAACGTACTGCCCGGTTGACGTGGGGATGTGGCACGATTAAACTGGCTGTGCTGATAATCTGTTCCGCCTGACATTGCACGAATTGCACCATCGGGATTCATGGCAACAACAGCGGCCTGGTGCGGGGTGGCGCGGGATGGCAAAATCGCGGCAATGTGGTCCTGTAACTTCATATCCAGGGTGGTATGGACATACATGTCTGAATCAAATGTCCCGATTGTCGATTTTAATTCATCCATTACAAAGTCAGTCCAATAACGATACAGGTTTGTATCAATCGCGCCAGTTGCAGGTTTTAATGACTGGGCGGCGGCACGGGCCTGGTTTATTGTGATGTAGCCCTGGTGTACCATTTGGGTTAAAACCGTGCGGGCGCGCGCGATATTTTTTTCAGGATTACGCAGGGGGCTGTACGTGGTGGGTGCTTTTAACATAGCGGCGATCTGGGCCGATTGCCCGATTGATAACCCGGTTGCCGGCACACCGAACATAGCACGCGACGCAGCATCAATACCACGCAAACCACCAACCAAAGACACACGGTTCATATATAAATCCAAAATCTGATTTTTGTTAAAACGATTTTCCAACCAATATGACAAGATTAATTCTTGGACTTTGCGGGAAATCTTTTTTTCGCGCGATAAAAATATATTCTTGGCCGTTTGTTGGGTGATGGTTGAACCACCCGACGCCATGCGACCAGACGCCAAATTGCCAAATACCGCGCGTGTTATGCCACGGATATCAATTGGGCCATGTTGAAAAAATCGTTTATCTTCGATTGCGACAATCGCCTGCCATACATGTGGGGGCAATGTTTCGACCGATACAGGCGTGCCCATAATACGATTAGCACTGCGGATTTCATGACCGTCTTTATCCAAAAACACAACCGCCGCATCGCGCGTTTCG
This sequence comes from Alphaproteobacteria bacterium, assembly GCA_015062495.1. Lineage (NCBI taxonomy): Bacteria > Pseudomonadati > Pseudomonadota > Alphaproteobacteria > Alphaproteobacteria bacterium. Next base: position 271,216 of record SUUN01000001.1, read on the forward strand.
TGCAGTATTGCGTCCAACGACGGCATACGCAGGTATATCACCGAAACATAGCCAGCAATCGCCACACATCCCAACAAGAATAAATTTAAACACCATACCAACAATCGCCGTTTTAGCGACGGCGTCGGACGTTCACAATTAATCTTTTTTTCAGATTTACGTGGCAACATTTCCCCCTGGTACAGGAATATTAGCATAAACAACTTGCGTTTTGCAAAAGTTTATATTTATAATCTTAGCACAGAATGAAAGGATTGGGAAATATGAAAAAATTAGCATTTATTTTGGCGGTTTTAACGGCTGTGCCGGCATGCGCCGAAGAATACTGGGATGACGGATATGATTATACGGCCACGAACGTGGCGACGGTTCGTCGTGACAACTATGTTGGTATTCGGTTGCATAAAAACGAAAGCATCGCGTTTAAATATGATGTGAGTGGTGGTGGCGACACAACATTACGCAAAGACAACTGGGGTTTCGGGGCGGTTGTTGGCAATCGATTAAGCGACCATGTCAAGGTTGAATTTGAAACAATGTACACCGGTGCAAGCCAGGTGAAACGCGGCAACGATTTTGACTTTGATATTTGGGCGAATATGTTCAATGTATACCTGTTCCAGGAATACGCGGGGGCAATTGCGCCGTATGCAGGACTGGGGATTGGTTTTGCCAGCATTTGGGGCGACGTAGGTGCGCCGGGCGGACATATGTCTGATTCTGTGTTTGATTTGTCATTCAGCGCAATGATTGGTGTTAACTTTGCGTTAAACGAACGGGTGGATTTAAACCTGGGGATAAAATACCAGTACTATGGCGAGGTAGAACACGAATTACACGGCGCAGAATTTGCCACCACAGATGTTGATGCGACCGAATTCTATTTCGGGGCGGTATATAAATTTGGGATGTAATCGGATTCTTTTTCCGTTGTATTGGAAATACAAATTTTCTATAATTCGGGTATGAAAAACATACCCGATTTATTTATTTTATCTGAACACGCGGAACTGTTAAAAAAATTAGGCGAATGGGATACGGCGTATCATCAAAATGACGCACCAATCGTTGACGACGCCACATACGACGCGGCAAAGAAACGCGCGCTGGAAATTGAAAAAATGTATCCAGAACTGGCGGCGGGTGGCGCGTCGACACATGTTGGGGCGGCGGTGTCTGATAAATTTAAATCATATAGGCACAGTGTGCCAATGCTGTCGATTTCAGATGTGTTTAACGAAGGCGAAGTGGCGGATTGGTTCAATAAATTGAGCAGTCAGGATTTATTCATTGAACTGAAAGTTGACGGGGTTTCATATGCCGCACGATATGAAAACGGGGTGTTGGTGCGTGGACTGACACGCGGTAGCGGGGTCGAAGGCGAAGATATCACAGAAAACTTGAAAACAATTCCAGATATTCCACAAAAATTGTCCGGCGTATTCCCAGACGTGGTCGAAGTTCGTGGCGAAGTTTATATGAAGCGCGCGGACTTTATCGCACTGAATGCTGAATCAGAAAAACAATTTGCGAATCCACGCAATGCGGCGGCGGGTTCGTTGCGACAGTTAAATCCGGCAATAACCGCAACACGCAAACTAAGCGCGTTTGCGTACACATACGGCGAAATTTCAAATCGTGATTTCGCAACACAATCTGAATACTTTGACCGGCTGGAATCATGGGGATTCAAGACCACACGCGCGTGGGCGCACTATGCGCGCACGTTGAATGAAATTCAGGACGCCTATAATAACACTATGTTAATTCGTCCAGACATTCCGTTTGATATTGACGGATTGGTATTAAAAGTTAATGATATCGCAACCCAAGAACGAATGGGCAGTCGCGCAAACAGCCCACGGTGGGAAGTGGCATACAAATTCCCGGCTGCCCGCGCGATAACCACACTGCGCGATATAACAATTCAGGTTGGGCGCACAGGCGTTTTAACACCGGTCGCGGAATTAGAACCGATTAATATTGGGGGCGTTGTTGTATCACGTGCGACACTGCATAATGCAGATGAAATTGCGCGTCTGGGGGTACGGATTGGCGACAAGGTTATTGTTCAACGTGCGGGTGACGTTATTCCGCAAATTGTCGGTGTGGCTGAATCCAATCCGGATGCAGCGGAATTTGAATTCCCGGCAACCTGCCCTGTGTGTGGCGGAAATGTTGTCCAGGAATCTGGGATGGTGGCGCGCCGATGTGTTAATACACTGGGGTGTCCGGCACAGTTGATTGGCGAACTGGAACACTTTGTCGGGCGCAAGCGGTTTGATATTGATGGACTGGGGACAAAACAATTGGAAAACTTTGTTTCCCGCGGATGGATACGCGAACCTGCAGATATATTTACGTTAATCCAAAATCATGCTGATGAAATCAGACGTATGGATGGTTTTGGGGATAAATCGGTTTCTAATTTGAATACATCCATTGAAAATGCGCGCGACATTGATTTACACAGGTTTCTGTTCGCAATTGGCATACCCGAAGTGGGCGAAGTTACCGCCAAGATTTTGGCACGCGCGTTTGGTTCGTTGGACGCGGTGCGTGGCGCACCGGCGTGGAAACTGAAAAACATTGATGGCATTGGCGATGTTATGGCGGATGAAATCGTGTCATTTTTTGCCGACGAACATAACGCAGGGGCACTGGACAGATTATTACATCAGGTGCGCGTGCGTGATGCAGATATTAATGCGCCGGTGGCAGATGGTCCATTGGCAGGCAAACGCGTAGTGTTGACGGGGACACTGTCAAGATATACACGGGACGCGGCGCGTGAAATACTGGAACGCATGGGCGCAAAGGTCGCAGGCAGTGTTTCTGCAAAAACAGACATCGTCCTGGCCGGCGCAGACGCAGGCAGCAAACTACAAAAGGCCCAGGAATTGGGAATAACAATTTGGGGCGAAGATGACTTTGAAAAAGCAATCGAACAATAAGTAAAAACCCGCCAAATGGCGGGTTTGTTATTCGGATATTGGTGTTGGTTCAGATTGTGGTTGGGGCGCGGATTCCTGGTGCACAATTTCGTTGCGCAAATCACTTTGTGGTGCGGACATATCCGATTTTGCCGACACAAGTGCCAACGCAGCACACAAAACAAAGAATATCGTCGCCAACCATGCCGTCGCACGCGTCAAGAAATTACCCGCCGCCGCGCCAGTTAACGCGCCACCAAACATCGATGCCGCAGAAGAACCAGACATGCCAGACCCTTCGGATTTTTGTAATAAAATCAGGCCAATCATCATAACTGCAACGATAATTAATAATACCAATAAAATAGAAAACATTTCTTACCCTTATGTTTGTTGTTTGCGTTGATTTTAATTCGCGCCATTGGTTTTTGCAAGCATTTTCAATAATTCGGCCGCGGCGGCGGTACTGGCCGCCTTTTTAGAATCACCAGACGCGATTGCAAATTGTCCCAATGCCGTCACACGAACGTGGAAAATCGGATTGTGGGATTCGCCGTGTCCGATTCCGTATTCGTATAAAGGCAATTGGCCCTTGGCGGTTTTTTGAACCAATTCTTGCAATTCTGTTTTAGGATCTTTTGGGGCAACAATGTCGCGGGCGGCCAGTTCGCGCCACAAATTCGCAATCACAGCACACGCGGCATCAAACCCACCGTCAATATAGATTGCGCCGAATATAGCCTCCATCGCGTTGGCCAACATGTGTTTTGTGCGCCCCGCAGTCATATGACCATGACGTACACGCTGGTGCAGGTTCAGACTGCGCGCCATTGAACCAAGTGTTTCGGTCGACACCAATTGCGCGTGACGACGCGCCAATTCGCCTTCGTTTTCACATGGATACATTTCCATCAGCAAATCTGCAACAGACAACCCCAATACACGGTCGCCAATAAATTCCAATCGTTCGTTATTGTGTATCGAATTTACACCACTTTGTGTTAAAGCCAAATCCAACAGTGATTTATTCTTGAATTCGTATCCTAGTTCTTTCATTTTAATCTATCCCCATACCAAATCTGTCCCAACGCATTTTGTTGCCCCAGTTCCAAACGGCCAACATAGGCGCATAATAATTGTGCGAGTACCAGATAAACCAAACATCACCCAAAACATTATCGCGGGGCACAAAACCAACGTCACCGCGGCTGTCGCCACTGTTGTCGCGATTATCACCCATAAAGAAGTAATGGTTTTCAGGCACAACAAATAATTCTGTGTTATCAAAATAGGCATTGTCCGCCATTTCAATTATACTGTGCGAAACACCGTTCGGCAGCGTTTCTGTATATTCGGTCGCATTAAATACACCGCACGCGCCGTTGTACATGTGGCAAAAATCATCAGGCTTGTACTCAATCGTGTAATTAAATTCAGCCGGTTTATTATCAACCCAGATTTTATTACCCTTAATCGACATGTTGTCGCGATAGTATCCGACCGAACGCATAGACTTAGGCAACACAGCAACAATATATGGACGCGGATTTTCACGCGGAACAATCGTGCCATTGATATGCAGACGACCATCAATCATCTGAATTTTATCGCCAGGTTTGCCAATCAGACGTTTGACGTAATCCTGGTGTTCATTAATGGGATTACGGAATACTATAACGTCGCCGATTTCAGGTTCTGTGGCCCAGAAACGGCCGTCCCACATTTTCCAAGAACCAAATGGGAACGAATAACGCGAATAACCATATGCCCATTTTTCTACGAAAATATGGTCGCCAACGTGCAGTGTCGGTATCATCGACCCAGACGGAATGTTAAATGGTTCAAGCAGAAAACTGCGGAAAACAATCGCAATCAACGCCCCATAAAAAATCGTATTAAACCATTCACGGGCAGCATTTTTATTCTTGGCAGGCATATATAATCCTTTGGTTATCGTGAGTATATTAAAACTTGCGCAAAGTTAATTCAAGTTATAATATGCAAAGCATGATATCTTTGAATTCAATCATATTTAATGGAATGGATGCGACACCAATCGATGTCCAGGTGCAATTGTCGGCGGGACTGTCAAAGCCGGAATTTAACATTATCGGGTTGGCCGACCGCGCGGTCAAAGAATCAGCCGAACGTATTCGTAATGTGTTGTCGGCAATGAACCTGTCGTTGCCACCAAAACGGTTGACGGTGAATTTGTCGCCTGCAGATGTGGAAAAAAGTGGTTCACACTTTGATTTACCGATATTGTGCGGAATTTTGTGTGCAATTGGCGTTTTGCCCGAAAATGAACTGGAAAAATATGTGATTTTGGGCGAAGTGGGGCTGAACGGTGCGATTGTTAAAACCGATGCAGTGTTGCCGGCATCCGTATGGGCAAATTCGCGCGGTCTGGGGATTATATGTCCCGGCGACCAGGGCGCACAGGCACGATGGGCGGGGCACGAAAATATACTGGCACCATTTCATGTTATGCAACTGATTAACCATTTCAAGGGAACACAGATTTTGCCTGTGCCTGAACTAACCGCGCCGACGGGGGCACAGGATTCCACGCTGGATATGGCGGATGTACATGGCCAGGCGGCGGCAAAACGCGCATTGGAAATTGCGGCCGCCGGTGGGCATGCGATGCTGATGGTGGGGCCGCCGGGATCGGGAAAAACAATGCTGGCATCACGGTTGCCGACGATTATGCCTGAAATGACCGCACACGAGATTCTGGAAACATCAACCATTTATTCAATCGCAGGGGAACTGGGGACACGGGGATTAATGTCAACGCGACCATTTCGCAGTGTTCATCACACATCCAGTCCAGTCGCGTTGGCCGGCGGCGGTTCGGATGCGCGACCAGGTGAAATATCATTGGCACATAATGGGGTGCTGTTTCTGGACGAATTGCCCGAATTTAACCGCGCAACATTGGAAATCCTGCGCCAGCCGATGGAATCGGGGCGAATTCTGATTTCACGCGCAAAGCGTAATGCAACATATCCGGCGCGTTTTCAATTAATCGCTGCAATGAATCCGTGTCCGTGCGGACATCTGGGGAATGCAGCGTTGTCATGTTCGCGCGCGCCACGATGTGCCGAAGCGTATCAGAACAAGATTTCAGGCCCACTGTTGGACAGAATCGATTTACATGTGGATGTTGATGCCGTTAAACCGTGGGAAATGACAACAGATAATACGCCACGTGAATCCAGCGCAGACATTCGCAAACGCGTTGTTGCCGCACGCGAACGTCAAAATACACGCCAGGGTTGCGTTAACGCGCACCTGGACGGGCCAGCACTGGAACAATATGCCGCATTAACGCCAGAACTGACAACATTTTTAAATACAGCAGCCGAAAAAATGGGAATGTCGGCACGTGGATACAATCGTATAAAGCGACTGGCACGAACAATTGCTGATTTACGTGGCGCAGACGACATAGAAATGCCAGATTTAGCCGAGGCTTTGTCATACCGCCCAATTAATCGCGGTAAGTATGGCGTAAAATTATAATCTATTTTTGGTTTGTGTGGTTAATCCAGTCCTGAATCTGAGAACCGATAACATTATATTTGCGGGCGGCAGCCGCGATACCGTCTGTGTTGGCACAGTCAATGATTTCACGTTTTTGTTCTGGTGAAAATGTACGATGTTTGCGCGTTTCATATATGTGGTATGTATTATTCCACAGGCGGATTGTAGATGCGGCGATATTATATTCACGCGCCGCAGCAGATGGGCCAAATTCACGCGCGTATTTCAGAACCGCAATCTTTTCCGTTTCAGACACACGGACGGGTAATTTGTTTATCGTGTTGGTGCGTTTTGGGCCGTGCTGATTATAGATGTGCAGTTTTTCGTTCCATTTTTGAAGCGTTGCGGTATCTATGTCATAATGATTCATCGCATTAGTCAGGCCATGCGCGTTTGCGTATTCCAGGATTGCGATTTTTTGTTCCACTGAAAACACGCGCATTGTTTGGGTTTCGTATATCTGATATTTACGATTCCAACGTATAACCGTTGATGAAGACACACCAAAGTGACGGGCGGCGGCAATTGTACCATTGTCGCGCGCGTATTCTAAAATTGCACATTTTTCTGCATACGTATACGCCATTGTGTATCCCCCATTATCGACTTAGAAACAGTGAACGACTTTTTTCCAGGAAATAACGACGGTTTGGCATCGCATGAATAAAACGCGACAGATATCGCAGGGAATTCTGAATCATCGTAGTTTCCAGGGTCTGGGTATTGCCCACCTGCAATCGCAGTGATTGCAGTTGGTGCAAATCAAACGCATTGTCATTTTTGGCGTTGCCGGTGTTATATTTAATTTCAAGCATGAAATTGGGAACGTGCGAATTTATAAACTGCATGCGCTTAATCTGTTCGTCCAATGGCATATAATGCAATACGCCCATTGCGATAACTGTATCCAGTGTGTGTTGCATGGACATTTCTTTGGCATTGTCCCAGGTGATTGGCATCGGGATACGACCGCCAACCAATTCAGCCGTACGAACATAGGCATCCATGATTTCAGGTTCATCAATAATATATGCGCCCGGCATATTGTATTCTGTTTGAATGGCGGCCGCCAGTGGCGACAGCCCTGCCCCTAAATCAACGAAACTGTGCGTGGTGTTGCCGGCAACCTTGTCTGATAAAAAGCGGGCACTTTCTGAAAAACGCAATGCGTAATGCAACGAATGCATTGGAACGTTGGTTGCACCTTCGACACAACGGGATAAATATTCCGTGCTGCGAATTGAACCATTGATAATCTTTTGACCAACCTGGCCCAAGTGACGCTTCATACATGACATATTCATAACGTCTAACAAGGCGATATTCCATTCGTGGATATATTCTGTGGCAAATGTAGATATTGGCGACGTGTATTGTTTATGAAGTTCCAGCGCAGGTTCCATAAATAAACTGCACGACATGGGTATGTCCATTAAACCAAATGATAATTTCTGGGCCATTTTCGTTAACGCCCCCGTTCGTTCAGTTGTGCAATATTTGCACGATAATTATTAAATGTGCGCGTTAACGACAGGCGTGCCCAATCATTTGGATGATCGTTCTGGGTCTGTAATAACACGGGTTTATCACGGTGTGCAACGCCAACCAGCAAACCTTCGGCGGTGGCATCTACGTTAAAATACGCAAATAACGGTGCGTGTGGCACAATCAATGCAGAAATGTCCAATCCATGCGACAATGGTGCGCACATACGCGCAATACGTGCCGGAAAACCAAACAATGCGACATCTGCACAATGTGGCAGTTCTATTTTTTTGGCATAGGTGTTTGCACCATATATACTGGTATATTTATGCGCCTTGTAAAAATTTTCAGCATGCCACAATGATATTAGTTCTATGTTTTTATAGGCGGGCGCAATGCTGTGTTCGGCCGACAATAATAAATTATGACCGATATGTTGGCGCTGGTGTGATGGCAAGACATACAGACATTTAATGGTTGCCACATTCCGCGCGCCATATCCACGAATAAAACCAACCATTTTGGCGTCATCATATGCACCAAATGCAAAATTATAGGACTTAGACTTAAATTCCTGTTTATATTCCGACAAAGCACGTGCCAGTTCGTCTGATTCCAGTTCGTAATTATAGTTAAATTCCATCGACGCCGCACGAATATGCAAAAAATCATCCCAGATTCCTGGGACACTTTGGTCAAATATTGGAATGATACGTATGTCGCTCATACCTTAATATATAATACAAATACTTTGTTTTGTCAATATGATTAAAAACTTAAATTTATATCTGGGATTTTGTCGTGCTTTGCGTTTGGTATCACAACGATGTTTTCATCAGCGACCCATCTGCGCGAAAGTGAATTTGGAACAACGCGATCGCCGGCAATAATATAGTGTACCTGGGGGACGGTGGGCAATGCGGTCATATCCAATGATTTTGACAGGGGCATATCATTAAAATACGCAGTCCATTCTGAATGATTCAAAACGCCAGCAATTGTTATCCACCGGATAACATTCAGTTCTGGGGTCTGGTTTATTATTATACCAGATACCATCGCACCACCCGAATAACCAATCAGGACAATAGGACGCTTTTGGGCAATTGTTTTGACCGCGCCAGATACAGAATCGATGATTTTATCCGAAAAACGGCCGTTTGTCCAATCTGTACGGGAACATGATGCCGACATAATATACTGGCACGGGCGGGCAATATATGCCACATTTGGGGACGTGTCACGTGACGCCATGTCGCGTACCAACGTTCCGTTTGGCGTTGGATCAGACGTTGGAATACCACGTGCGTCAAATGAATTTCCGTCGCCTTCGATATAAATATGGATGGGGGATGTGTTGTCAGATAAACGCTGGTACGTGGCAAGTGTGTATTCGCCCGAAACAATTGGCGCGTATATAAAATCAGATGGCGCATGCCACACAGGCGCACATCCAGACAACAATAAAGATAAAATGCCCCACTTCCTCATTTAATGCACGTATTTTACATCATATTAAGATAAAGGTCAAAACATAAAAGTTTTGACAAAAAGACTTGACAAATGTATTGACAAATACTATTTTTGGGATAAAGAATTAAACAATCAGCCAAGGGGGCACATAATGTTTGATAAACTGAAAATGAAATTTGCCGCACGTCGTGTCAAGGCAAAGAAGAAAGACACCAAGAAGAAAACGTCGCGCAAAAACACAAAACGCAACGGATTTTGGGCGCGCGCGTGGAATATAATTTGTTGGCCATTTCGTATGATTGCTAAATTATGCAAGCGGTTTTGGAATTGGCTGTGCGGAATCAATTTAGTTGCAATGGTTAATTTGGCATTGTTGGTGGCGATTATCGTGCTGTTTTCAATGCTGATTATCGATGTGGTTGGATGTCGCAAGCAAGTTGTGATTGTCGCAAAGCAGTCGCAGACTGCCGAACAGATCGTCGTTACAGATGCCGCCGCGCCACGCAATGTAAAACCACGCCCGGTGTTGCCAATCAAGGTTAATGCCCAGACAAATAAAAAGGTAAATCAACCGGTCAATGTTGTGCCGGTAAAACGTAGCGAAGTTAAAATCGCACAGCAACAGACCGCAACGCGCAACAATACATTTTGGGGCGATGTAATCATCGACAGTCGTGGTGCGGGCACGATGCTGAAAAACGCGTCACAGGTTAACGGTAATTTGTATCTGCAAAATATGCGTAAATACACACTGCCGTGTGATATTCGTATTAATGGGAATTTATTCCTGCGCGATGTCAATATGTTACAGTTCTGTGGCGATTTTGTCATCACTGGCAATATTTATGTAAGTCCGCGTTCATCATTTGGACCAATTCCAAAGACAGCGCGCCTGGGCGGACATGTAGTTTTGTAGGTATAAAGTTTCCCCCGATTAATACCACCGTGAAAGCGGTGGTATTTTTTCGTGGAAATATCTGAAAAACATGTGTATAGTGTGCATATCCAAACAATTACAAGGGGGAAATTCAATGTTTGATAAACTGTTAGGCGTGCTGTCCAAAAATTTAGGTTATACAGTTGTACTGGTTGCGGCAATTCTGTTGTTTGCAGTATTTTCCGATGGATTGATTCCGGGATTGATTACCGCGGTGTCTGCACTGTTGGCATATACATGCATTATGGCACTGTACAAGGAATACAAGGCAACACCTGCAAAAAAAGCACCCGCGAAGGTCGCAAAAAAATCAGCGCCTAAGAAAAAATAATACCACCCCGCGATTATGCGGGGTTTTCATTTGAAAAAATTTCTTTACAAGTTTTTTTTATTTGAATACAATCAAGACGTCATAAAATAAAGGAAGGACAAATGGCAGAAAAAACAACAAAAAAAGTAACAGCAAAAAAAACTGTTGCAAAGAAAACCGTTTCTAAACCAGCGGTGGCAAAAAAACCGGCTGCAAAGAAAGCCCCTGCAAAGAAAGTTGCAGAGGTTAAAAAGACAGTGGCCGCACCAGTGGCTGATAAATTCCCATGTGGCTGTGACAAGGGTTGTGCATGTGGCGGTGAATGCGCATGCGCAAAAAAGAAATGCACATTTGGTCGTTTCCTGAAAAAATTAATCTTGGTCTTAATCATTTTCGCATTGGGTTTTGCGGCGGCAAAAATGTGTTGCTGTGACAAGCGCGCGGGCAAGCCACATCCAGAATTTGAAAATGGATGCCTGGTGGTGAAATGCCCAAAAATGGCTGAAAAAGTTCCAATGATGGATGCAAATAATGACGGATGCGTTTCCCGCGAAGAATTCCGTGCTGCACGCAAGGCGATGAAGCGTGCCCCACGCGAAGAAGCACCGGAAATGCCAGCACCAGCGCCACAGATGGCAGAATAAAAAAATCCCGCAATTGCGGGATTTTTTTAGTGGTTAGTGGCGGAATCCATGATTACTTAGATAAATTTTTATTTATCAGAATAATAAATAGCGGATGGTGAGTATTCCCTCGGCATAAATGCCTGCGGGGCATTCCTGACGATTTCGCCGCGCAACGCTTGCAAAATCTACTCATTGTCGAACCCGACAACCAATGTTGTCGGGTTAATCCCGATGCCATAGGACGGTAATAAAAATATGCCCGCATGGGGCATATTTTTATTACTGGCGGATGGTGAGGGATTCGAACCCCCGGTGGAGTTGCCCCCACAACGGTTTTCAAGACCGCCGCATTCGACCGCTCTGCCAACCATCCTAAACTTGTTCCCGTCGGTCTTTCTACCTACGGTTTTGTTCGCTGACCGTGCCTGACGGCACTGCTCACCACTCGTTAGCGTTCGGCTGCACTGCGTTTGCCTTACTTACTCGTATGCAAGACCGCCGCATTCGACCGCTCTGCCAACCATCCTAAACTTGTTCCCGTCGGTCTTTCAACCTACGGTTTTGTTCGCTGACCGTGCCTGACGGCACTGCTCACCACTCGTTAGCGTTCGGCTACACTGCGTTTGCCTTACTTACTCGTATGCAAGACCGCCGCAACGCCCCGCCTGCCAACCATCCTAAACTTGTTCCCGTCGGTCTTTCAACCTACGGTTTTGTTCGCTGACGCTGCGTAGTGTTCACGTTACAAAGTTTTGGTCAACGGCGCATATTGTACATTATTTTTTGCGTATTGCAAATATAAAAATTGCACCACCTGCAAAAAACATTATTAGCGATAACAGTTGCCCCATCGTCAACCCCCACGATGTCAAGAAACCAATCTGGGCATCAGGGGCACGGAATATTTCACAAATCATTCGGAATACCGCATATCCCATACCCATTATGCCCGCCAATGCCCCAGGTCGTTTTTTCAGGCTGGTATAACGATACAGGCAATACATGATTGCAAATAATAATATGCCTTCGGTGGTGGCTTCGTACAATGGGCTGGGGTGGCGCGGGATTGGCGTGTCACCATTAAATACAACTGCCCAGGGGACATCGGTGGGGCGACCCATGACCTCGCGATTAATAAAATTCGCAATACGCCCAAAGAACAGGCCAATTGGCGCAACAACCGCCAGTAAATCCAGAATTTTCCATGCATTTACCGTGTGACGATGGCCATATATAAACGTCGCCATGATTACACCAATCAGTCCGCCATGAAAGCTCATCCCGCCATGCCAAACCGCCAGAATCTGTAACGGATGCGATAAAAAGTAGCCCAAATCATAAAACAGGACATACCCCAGACGTCCGCCTACAATCACACCGATTATTATCGCAGTCAGCAGATCATCCATCTGCTTTTTAGACAACGAAACAACGCTGTCTGCGCGGCGCATCAGCCGACAAAACAACCAATAACCAATGACAAACGCCGCCACATATGCCAGCGCATACCACCGGATATCCAGTCCAAAAATTGAAAATGCAACCGGTGAAATTGGATTAATTGTAATTGCCATAGAATTATTATTTCTGTTTTGTTGGTTGAATTGATGACAGAATACCGGTACGCATTGCACGATATTTTTCAACTATACCGGCATCCATTTGGTCTTGGACGACGATACCCTGGCGCAACAAAATTCCGGCAACTTCTTCGCGTTTGACAAATTTTGCCGCAATCGTTTTGTCGCATGGATATTTGCTGGTCATTTCCTTTTCAATCTGTCGGCCAATTTCATGATATCTGGCAACCAAGTGTTCCAAACCTTCGCGTTTGTTGGCAGACGCCTTTAATATTTCCCGATCCTGGCACATTTCGCGTGCAGATACACGTTTGCATACCGCTACGTATTGTGGTTCATTATAAGCGCTCATTATTAATTACCCTTTTTAATCTTGAATTTGTGTGGGCATTGTATTATATATTTCGTAAATAACAAGGAGAATTATCAAATGGCAAGACAAATGACACCAGTTCGCGATACAACCGCACGCAGTGTGGGGGGTATTGATTTATATCTGAAACGTATTTTCGCATTAATGTTTGGGGCGGTGGGACTGACCGCTGTGGCCGCATATATGACAATTTGGGGTGGCGGACTGCAATACCTGTTTAATTTCCAGACGGGCGGAATGTCAGGATTGTACTATGTATTGTTGTTTGGTGGGCTGGCATTATCCATATGGGCCCAGGTTCGTATATTCAGCATGAAACACACAACAGGTGCGTTAATGTTAGCACTGTACGCAATTTTGATTGGTGTGACGATGACACCGTTGATTGCGGTGGCACTGGCGGTTAATCCGGCATCAATACTGATGGCGTTTATTGTTGCAGCACTGATGTTCGCATGTATGGCAATGTTTGGTTATAAAACGGTCAAAGACCTGTCGTTTATGGGTATATTTTTGATGATGGGGATGATCGGGCTGATTTTGGTTGGATTGCTGTCATTTATTTGGCCTGCAATGATGGGGGGGACATTTGGTACAATCGTATGCTTTATCGGCGTGTTGGTATTCGCACTGTTTACGGCGTATGATATGCAGAACCTGAAACGCGCATATGCCGTTATCGGGGACGAATCCCAGAAAAATCAATTGGCGGTATTGGGGGCGTTGCACCTGTATATTTCATTTATTGCAATGTTCCAATATTTGTTAAGTTTGTTTAATCGTGAATAAGCATAGGGAGAAAAATAAAATGGCTTATAAAATTGATCCAAGTAAATGTATCGGATGTCATACATGCATGGGCACGTGTCCAGTATGTGCAATTTCAACAGGCGCGGATGGCAAGTGCGTAATTGACCCAGCAAAATGTATTTCATGCGGGACATGTGCTGCGATTTGCCCAGTTGGCGCAATCGCACCAGATATGCAATAATTAAAAACCGCCAAATGGCGGTTTTATTTTTTATAACAAATCAAAATTTTTGCGAATTATACGACCGCTGCGACGAAGGGCGGCAGATTCGGACGCATCCATTTTGGGCATTAACGTTGCAACAACGCCGCCACGTCCCACAATGCGCGGTAATGACATGGCCAATGCTTTATCCGCCACACCATCGACCGTGGACACAGTCAAAATTCTGCGTTCATCGTTCGCGATACAGCGCACCAGGTCGGCAACCGCCCCCGCAATACCGTCCCAGGTTGCCCCGCGTCCCTGGATAATTTCATACGCGGCATTATGAACACGGTGTTCGATTGTGTTGCGCGTAGTCTGGGGCAGACTGATTTTCGTCTGGCGACAGAATGAGGCCAAATCAACACCACCAACACACGCGGATGACCAGGCAATCATACTGCTGTCACCATGTTCGCCCAGGACATAGGCATTAATAGACTGGGTTGAAACCGACAATTGGCGTGACAAAATTGTGCGCAGGCGCGCAGAATCCAACATTGTGCCCGTGCCAATGACGCGCGACGCGGGCAATTTTGATATTTTCTGGGCCAACATTACCATCACGTCCAACGGATTGGTGACGATTACCAATTTTACATTTTTAGAATCAACATTTGCCATAACACGTGGCACGATGTCAGATATAACATCAGCATTTGCGTGCAATAAGTCAGTGCGGGTTTGTCCCGGTTTCTGATTTGCGCCGGCGGCAATAATAACAATTTCAGAACCACGGATTGCGCGATATGTGTTTACCGCGGTTATTTTTATATCATATGAAAACGCGGCGGCGTGCCCCAAGTCTTCGGCGGCGGCGCGGGCGCGCACCCCGTTGCGGTCAAACAATACAATTTCATGCGCCAATCCAGTATTCGCAACCGCCGTCGCAACCGCAGAACCAACAGAACCAATGCCGATGATTGATATTTTCATATTCCCCCCGTTAATCTTGTCATGGTTATTTTATCATAAAAAAGCCGATTTATGTACGAGAAAAAAAACATGCGCCCGTAGGCGCATGGTGTCAGATGTTCATATAAGCCGGATTCTGTACTGCCATCGGGCCAGTATGTTTCGCATACCACCCCGCGGTAGTGGGCATGATTAATCTGCGTATCACATTACTGCGAAACGTCAAGCCTTCTACCCGCCCCCGATGTGGGACACATATAGGGGGCCTATTTGAAGTTGCTGCGCGCAGAGATTGCCCGTTTCACTCGAATTTAATCGTTTACGTCACTGTTGCTCTGATCGTCGGGTCGCCCCGCCCGGTATATTAGCCGGTACGCTGTCCCAAGCAGTCCGGACTTTCCTCCACCCGTTGCCGAATGGCCATGCCCAGAACATCTGACAAGGGGTGATTTTAGCAGTTTTTTGCGACAATTCAACTTTTCTTTTTATTATTGAATATTTATGCTTTTTTCACTAAATTTATATGTGATGAGGCGTGAAATTATTGATTTTTTAACGACCGACCTGCAATTTATTCGCGGGGTTGGCCCGGCGTTAGCAGCGCGCCTGGAAGAAATTCTGGGGGGGCGACGGGTTATGGATTTTCTGCGGCATCGGCCGTCCTATGTGCGGGCACGCGGAATTACCGACAATGTGTTGGATGCAAATCCCGGCGACACAATCACAATTCCACTGTTAATCAAATCACATCGTGCGGGACGCGTGTTTCGTGGACGACGCAGTCCAACCCAGATTACATGCAATGATAAAATGGGAAACACGGTTATCATTCAATTCTTTAATGCAAAATATCTGGATTATTGGTTGAACAAAATGCCGGTTGGCGCGTGGCGTATGGTGTCGGGGAAACTGGAAAAAACATCTAAGCCAACGATTAATCATCCAGACTTTATCGAAGAATTACAGAACGCAACAAAAATCCCGTCCGCCCAGGCAATTTATCCCGCCGGCGAAGGAATCACACAGAAAGTATTCGCAAATATTCGCGACCAGATTTTTTCTGCATTGCCCGATAAACTGCGCGGGGAAAGCGATGAACGCGTGCTGGAATTCTTTGACGCGTTGGAACATGTGCACTTTCCAAAATCAGATGATGATTTAGCACCGAACAATACATATATGGCCAAGTTGGCGTACTGCGAATTATTGGCACACCAGGCAGCGATTGTTATCAGTCGGCGCAATCGGATGGATGAACGCAATCGGCGCGCGGTGCGGGCGCAAAAATATAATTTAATGGAACGGTTTTGGGATGCCCTGCCCTTTGAAATGACAGGGGCACAGAAACGTACATGCGATGAAATTTTTGACGATATGCAAAAAAATGTGCCGATGATGCGGTTGGTTCAGGGGGACGTTGGCAGCGGTAAAACAATTGTCGCATTGGCCGCCGCCGTGCGTATGGCGGAAATGGGTGGCCAGACCGCAATTTTAGCACCGACCGATACATTGGCACAGCAGCACCTGGCCAAACTAAAACCAATGTGCGATAAAATCGGGATTGTGTGTGATATATTAACCGGACGCGACAAAGGCGTGGCACGACGCGAAAAATTAATATCACTGCGATCGGGGCGGACGCGGGTTGTCGTAGGGACGCACGCGTTGTTTTCTGCGGACGTGGAATACAAGGATTTAGGACTGGTCATTATTGATGAACAGCATAGATTTGGTGTTGCACAGCGCGAAGCACTGCGTAACAAGGGGGCGAACCCTGATTTGTTGGCGTTGTCGGCGACACCGATTCCAAGAACGCTGTCTATGACGATTTATGGCGACATGGATGTATCGATTATCAATGAAAAACCCGCCGGACGCAAACCGATTAAGACAACAAAATTGTCATGCGGGCGGATTATGGATTTACTGGAACGCATTGATATGCAGGTAGATGCAGGCGCAAAAGTGTTCTGGGTTTGTCCGTTGGTCGAAGAATCTGAAAACGACAATGCGATGGGCGCGGCCGAAGAACGTCATAAAATGTTGACCGAATATTTTCCCAAGGCCGGCCTGGTTCATGGCAAGATGGATAAAAAAGAACGCGACGCGGTTATGGCGGATTTTGCCGCCCCGGATTCTGATATGCCGATACTGGTCGCAACAACGGTTATAGAAGTTGGGATTGATGTACCCCAAGCGTCCATTATTGTGATAGAGAACGCAGAACGTTTTGGTTTGGCGGCATTGCACCAGTTGCGGGGGCGCGTTGGGCGCGGCAATACACAATCGTATTGCGTTCTGTTATTTGGTCGTAATGTGTCCGAAGACGGATTAAAGCGATTGGACGTCCTGTGCGAGACGGACGATGGATTTGTTATCGCGGAACAAGACCTGATGATGCGCGGTGTTGGGGAATTGTTGGGTACGCGGCAAAGCGGTTGGATGCGGTATTACTTTGTTGATTATCGTGAACATCGGGATTTATTCAAATTGGCATCCAGTGCCGCACGTGATAATGATATAGATTCATGGGTACGCGATTTAATGTTTTTCTTTGAACGTGGGGTGGTGCTGGGTGCGTAAGGTAATTGTATTTTTATTATCGGTTATTATTATGATGCCGGCGTTTGGGGCGTCGCTGATTCACGATACGGAAACAGAACGCGTGATAGGTAAATTAGTATTACCATTGGCGCAGGCCGCAAACATCCCAGAAAGTCGTATGAAAATTCACATCATAAATGACGAAGATTTTAACGCATTCGTTATGGGTGGCGAAGATATTTATGTTTATACAGGTCTGTTAAAACAAATAAAAAATCCAAACGCATTACAGGCGGTGGTGGCGCACGAACTGGGGCATACGTTGGGTGGGCATATGGCCCAGATGTCAGATCGCATGAATGCCGAAATGAAACGCACTATGCTGATTCAGGCGTTGGGGGTCGGACTGATGGTGGCGGGTGGTAATCCGACACTTGGGGCTGGGGTTTTGGCGGGGTCATCCGGGGTGGCCCAGCAGTCTATGTTGGCGTTCACGCGTGACGAAGAACGCATTGCTGATAATATGGGCGTGGATTTAATGGTGCGTGCAAAACAAAACCCAGGTGGTTTTATTACTGTGTTTGAACAAATGCACGAATTAACCGGGGCGATGGAATCGAAAATAAATCCAAACCGGGTGAATCATCCGTTGACCATGGAACGACTGAATAATGTAAAACAACAAATTGCAAAAGCAAAACCAGAAAAATGGGTCGAATTGGATGTGGCAGAATACGAACTGGTGCGGGCAAAGTTGGTGGGGTATCTGGATGATGCAAAACAGGTGCGCGAAAAATACCCATATTCAGATAAGTCAGATGCGGCGATTTATGCGCGCGCAATCGCAAATATGCGTGGGGGAAACCTGGATGGGGCGCGAATGGGAACGGAAACTTTAATTTCACGAAATCCAGACAACCCGTATTTCTATGAACTGTTGGGCGACATTGAATACCAATTTGGACATTATGACGACAGTGTAATGGCATATGAAAAATCAATCACACTGGCGGGTGACGCGCCCCAGATTCAGACAGCGTTGGCATTGGTACTGACAGAACGCAAAAAAAACGGTGATATGGCACGCGCCATCGAATTGTGTAAACGCGCAATTTTAAGCGAACCTGCGCCATTGACTTACTGGGTTTTGGCACGCGCGTATGGCGACGACGACCCGGGGCGCAGCGCATGGGCATTGGCAGAATATTACAATATGATTGGCAAAGACAGTGATGCACGGACATATGCCAAGCGTGCACAAAAAGGACTGGGCAAAACAGATGCAGAATATATAAAGTCCGGCGATATTTTGCGCGGCAACACACACCAGAAATAAGCCAGGATTCCTAGATAAGTACCTTTTCCTAAATACAGTATTGCAATTGCATGATGTGTTTTAAAGGTTTATAATATCAATGTCTTATTACAAGACATATGTAAAACCTTGAAAAGGAGAAAAATAGATGAGAGGACTTACAAACTATGTTCTGATACCATTGACATTTATCGGCGCCTTGAACTGGGGGTTGGTTGGTATCTTTGGTTTCGATTTGGTTGCATTTTTGTTTGGGCCAGCAACATTGGCCAGCAACATCGTATATGCAATCATTGGTATTGCGGCGTTGATATGGTTAATATGGATGTTTATCGACCGGCCTGTATCACGCAACGATCGTTAATCACACAATAAAGTTTCATGTCTGCGCCCCAAAAAGTGGGGCGTTTTATTTATGCACAAAGTTTGTAGGAATACTTTTATTTGTCGCGACATTGTTAGTGGGTTTATTCATCTTGAAATACAGATAAAATGTATTATATTTATTGGGCTATGAAGAACTATATTTTACCTTTTCGTGATTTGGTTGTGTCGCCGGGACTGACTGTGCCGGTGTTGGTTGACAATCATATGTCTGTTAATTGTATAAAAACAGCTGCAAATGCAGGACATCAGCAATTGATTTTAGTGCCACAACACAGTTGGGCATACCCATCCAATGTTGATGACATATATACCATTGGAACAATTGGCGACGTGGTTCAGGTTCTGTCGATGCCAGATGGTGCGATTCACCTGTTGGTGCGGACAACGGATGCGGTTGCAATCAAAGATATTGAATTTAATGACGGTATATTTACAGGTGTTGCCGAACCGATTAAGATCGCCGATGATATGGATGCGGATCAAACGTTGCTGCTGCGTGATTTGTTGGCGGATAATATGCAGACGCTGGCAATGTCGACGCGTAAGTTCAAGATGGAAAAACTGCGCAATGTGATTGAAAATTATCCCCTGCCCGCGTTTGTGGACGCAGTTATTCAAACGGCAGATGTGGATACCGATACCGCAATCAAGGTATTGGCCGCAGGCAGTTGGGCGGAAAAACTGACCATTTTGTTAGAAGGCGTTAAATTCATGCTGGAAACAGTAAAAATCGAAGAATCGATTAACAAACGTATTCATCAGCAAATGGAAAACGGCCGACGTGATGCAATTTTACAGGAAAAAATGCGCGCCCTGCAAAAGGAAATGGGCGAAGACGACGGCGAGATTGATACTGCAAATATTCGCAAGCAAATTCTGAAATCTGCTATGCCGGCAGACGCCAAAGAAAAGGCCATGGCAGAATGGAAACGTATGCGTTCTATGTCGCCAATGTCGAATGAAGGCGGATTGCTGAAAACATATTTGGACGAACTGTTGGCGATGCCGTGGGGCAAGTCTGATAATGTCGAAATCGATTTAAAACGTGCACGTGAAGTATTGGACAGTGAACACTCGGGTATGGACGCGGTCAAGGAACGCATTCTGGAACATATCGCGGTTATGAAAAAAACAAAATCAAACCAGGGGTCTATTTTGTGCTTTGTTGGTGCGCCGGGTGTTGGGAAAACATCACTGGGAAAATCAATCGCGACAGCGTTGGGTCGCAAGTATCAGCGCATATCGTTGGGTGGCATTTCAGACGAAGCGCATTTCCGTGGTCATCGCAAGACATATATTGGCGCACAGACCGGCCGAATTATGGATGCACTGAAACGGTGCAAGACGAACAATCCGGTTATTGTGTTGGACGAAATCGATAAAATGGGGCGTGATTGGCGCGGCGATCCGGAATCTGCGTTGTTGGAAATTTTAGACCCAGAACAGAACAAGACATTCCGCGACCATTATTTAGAGGTGGACTTTGACCTGTCAAATGTGATGTTTATTGCGACGGCGAATAGTCTGAATATGTCAAATGCATTAAAAGACCGTATGGAAATTATCGAAATTCCGGGCTATTCAATGGATGACAAAGTCAAAATCGCCCGTGAACACTTGATTGGGCGCGCAGCACGCGACACAGGTTGGAATGTAGACGATATTGTTATGACGGATGATGCAATACGACATCTGATTCAGAACTATACATCCGAACAAGGTGTGCGCCAGGTGCAGCGTGAAATTACCGCGGTTCTGCGTCGGTCGTTGCTGGAAAATGACTGTGTAGATATCAAAACAGAATTTACACCAGAAAAAATCGATGAACTGTTATCGTTGCGAAAATCGGCAGGATTTTCCAAAAAGATTGGATTTGGGGTGCGGATATGATTTTAGTTATCAACACATCAGGCAAGGATCTAGAATTTGTATTGGGCGATAAATACAAATCTGTTGTGGCGGAAAAACAATCTGTCGCATTGCCCGCGGAATGCGAAAAGTTTATTGCCGAATGTGGCGCGACGTGGCGCGACATCAGTGCAATTGGTGTCGTCGTCGGGCCGGGCAGTTTTACTGGGATTCGACTGGGTATCGCATATGCCAAGGGGTTGGCGTTGGGACTGAATATACCGGTTGTTGGAATCAGCGCATTTGATCTGTATCTGGCGGCGACGCCTGATGCATTTGTTGCGATTGATTCAGGACGGGGGGATTTCTTTGTTGCAGCGAATGGATTGCCCCCGCAAACAATGGGAATCGAAGAATTGGAAACCAAACAAATGGAATGGGCGCGCACCGTTGGACATAAACCATTTGATTTAAAACTAGGGACACAGATTGTGGCACAAAAAATTGCAAATGATACTATTGCCCCCGTTGTGCCGATGTACCTGCGCCCCAGTTATGCAGAAGAAAATAAAAAAGGTAAATAATGACAAAAAATTTTTTAAAGCAGAACCAAGAAAGAATTGATACCGCAATTAACAATACACCTGTTAAGTACGCGGCCAGTTCTGGCAAAGATACAGATACTGTGGTGCATTGTTATTATCTGGACGCACAGGACGTATCTATATCCGCGTACGTGATGAAAAACAAAAAAAGTCACACTGTGTATAAGCATTTATTAAAGGTAACAATAAAGTCCAATACCGGCGATAAACGAAATGATTCCGTGTCACAGGATAACGGTCAGATTGCCAAGATGTTCTTTAATAAACTGTCGACAAAATATAGCGAACAAATTGCAAAAACCCAATTAAAGCATAACTGGGTTAACCAGGCGTTTGTTCACAAGCGCTGATAGAACAAGAGGTATGCCATGTCAGATGTGTTAACAAAAATGTTTATGAATCCAAAGCAAAGAACACTGTTTGATGCAGTCAACACAGGCCAGGTTCAGACACGTACAGGATATACATTGAATATGCGCGGCAGTTTTTCAACAACAACATTTTCCGCACAAACCGATATGGGCGTTATATGCGCAACATTTGCAAAACAGAATGCGTATGAAATGAAACCGAATGATTATTATACCGTTTCAATAATCAGCCGGGATGCTGTACATGGTGTATCAGCAGATGAATACAGCGGTATGTTTGCACGGGCAATGTATAACAAATTGAAAAAAAGATACGAACAGAGAAATTGTCGTGCTAGATAACCTGGCAAATCTTCACAAGTTGTGTTTCCCGCACAAACCATGGAGTGCGGATGAATTTGCGGACCTGAAAAAATCGGGCTGTGAAATTATAGCCAGTCAAAACGGATTTGTCGTTTATCGCGCAACATTGGACGAAGCCGAAATAATCACAATCGGCGTTCACCCCGACGCCCGACGGACAGGGATTGGTATCGCGCTTATCGGGGTGATGGAGGCAGACCTGAAAAAACAAGGCGTTAAACATATATTCCTGGAAGTTGCAGCAGATAATGCGCCCGCACGTGCGCTGTACGAACAGGTTGGTTTTGTTCAAGTTGGCGTGCGTCCAAAATACTATGACGGCATTGACGCCATTATGATGCGAAAGGATATATAATGAACTATGTCGGCAGCAGTGCATATGTTATCCAGGCGGCCCCCAGTTCCATGGGTGTGCAACGACCGTTTCGTTATGCTGATAAAATCGATTTGAACAAACCTGCACTGGTGGTGCTGGGTGGTGCGTTAACGACGACTGAACCTAAGGCGTTTGGATATATCGAACACCTGGCCAAGACGGTAAGAAATAAAGCCAATATAAATTTATATGCTGCGGTTTATAATTTTGGAACAATTGATCCTATGTTGGTGAAAGCAAACACGTTTCGGCGTGCAGGACGAAAAATGGCACTGGATATGGACGCAACGATTGCACGCCGCAAAGAACAGCAATTAAATGAAATCAATGCAGCCGAGCCAACACCAGGCTATGTCGAAGATCTGTATGAAATAATTATCGAACCGCGTATCGTTCGTGGCAACGCGGAACGAACGGCCATGAACATGGGCAATTTGATAATTTATTCGCATTGTCATGGCGCAATTATTGTTAACCATTTTACAAATATGGCCACGCAACAAATGAAAGACGCCGGATTCGACGATAATGCAATTCAGAAATGCTTGTCACACGTCGTTGTTATACAACATAATCCAACCGCGCCACTGGAAAATGCAAAATTTACAACGCTGAATTTTATGTCGGCGTCTGATGATACGTTGAATTATTTTGACACTTTTTCCAAGAACGTTTTACGACGCGATGATATTGCGCCTGCGTTTATGGGGGATGACTATGCCAATGTTTTTGTCGCAGGGAAATTAAACAAAACAAATGGTTCGGAACACGGGTTCAGTGTTGGATATCGCGATGATGGGTCAGATCTGACACAAAATGGAAAAATTATTTTTGGCGCAGAACAAAATGCGATAAACGCCGCCATAGACAATGCAATATCTGGGGCGTCATGTACAAATGTAGCGTCGATGGTTGCCAGTGATGAAATTGATATTCAACAATTACGCGCAAATGGTCGTGAACTGATGAAAAAATTTAGTCGTTAAGTACGAAATCTAAAACACGTGGGTCAAAAATTACATCGCGCGGTCGCAGGGGCGCAGATATATGCATGTCGGCACTGCGTCGTGTGCGCGATAACGCAACATAGACCTGGCCGTGGGTGAATGCACCACGCGAAATATCAACCACAACAGCATCCAATGTTTTGCCCTGGGCGCGATGAATTGTCATGGCATAGCCCAGCATTAATGGGAACTGTTTATAGGCGCCAACCTCGTTTTCAACAAGGCGTTCGTTTTCATCGCGCGAATATTCGATTTTTGCCCATTTATCTGGCTTTACCGACACCAGTTCACGTGAATCAGACAACAACTGGACAACTATTTCACGCGCAGACAAACTGCGCACCAGGCCCATCGAACCGTTGTGCCATTTATCACCATTTTTTACAAAAACAACCAATGCACCAACCTTTAATTCCAGTGCCAGGGGGGCGGGCACATCACGTTCAGAAAAATTCCCAGACAGCACACCATTATACACAACCGGTGTTTCATTTATCTGGGCCAGGCGCGTTGCATTTATCCGTTCGGCAACCGCACGAAATGGTGTAATGATTACTGCGTTTGCGCGACGCGCATCGTCGTCAATTTTGCATGAATTAAAGTATTCCAAACTGCGTGTGTTATTGTTACGCAATTGCACCAGGTTTTCCAACAATGGCAAATCACTTTGGCGATACACAAAATCAAAATTGAATTTTATAAAATTTGCGCGACTGTACACATGGCTGTCAAAAAAATATGCGTTGGGATGGCCGTATTCTGTTTCATAATACTGGGTCGCGTCACGTGTGATAACAGGTGGTAACTGAAATAAATCACCAATGGCAACGACCTGGATTCCGCCAAAGGGTTCGTTGTTGTGACGCGCCCATCGCGCCAATATGTCAATTGCATCCAGTAAATCTGGCGCAACCATCGATATTTCATCAATAATTAAAACATCCGTCGCCGCCAAGATATTGCGTGGCTTGGCCTTTAACTTCAAAAATTCAGGCATTATGAAATCGCGGGGCTGAATCTGAAACAGCGAATGTATCGTTTGTCCACCAACGTTTAATGCGGACACCGCCGTTGGACACGCACAGACAATACGCTTTTTCGACGCGCTTTTCAGATAGTTCACAAATGTCGATTTGCCCGTTCCCGCCGGCCCTAATATTAACAGGTTTGAATTAGTACGTTCAATTGCATCAAATGCAGATAACTGGGTCGCGTTCAAAATGGG
The DNA here is from genome assembly GCA_015062495.1 of Alphaproteobacteria bacterium. NCBI lineage: Bacteria > Pseudomonadati > Pseudomonadota > Alphaproteobacteria > Alphaproteobacteria bacterium. The sequence continues at coordinate 296,453 of SUUN01000001.1, forward strand.
TTTTACATTTTCCAGCATTGGCTATTTCACACAATCAGGGGTATAAAAATTCGTTATACCGCAATCACATGCCAATCGTTCGGCAACATCAAAGCGACGCCCAATCTGGTCAGAACTGTGCGCATCGTCGGATATTAAAACAGGAATATTGTTTTTGGCGACTGTGCGCAAAATACGCGCCGATGGATACGGTTCGGATTCCAGACCAGTATTGATTTCAATCGCAGCGTTATTCTGGGCCAAAACTTCGATGGCGCGTTGTTCCCGGTCAATCCATTTCTGTTCTGTGCCCAGACCAACCTTTTTCGGCAAATCCAGATGTGCCAACCAGGTAAATAAACCAGATGCGGCGGCCGCACCAATGTTTTGCCAGTATTGCGCCAACATTTCATCACGCGCGTCTGCGTCTGCGTTTGACATATCGTGAACATTACACAGTACACCACCGTATTCCACAAAATGACACGAACCGATTATATAATCGGGCTTTAAAATGCGCATGGCGCGTTCAAAATCACGATGCCATGTTGGGGTATTAAAAAAGTCCACTTCTAATCCACGCAGAACGCGTATGTTGGCATTGGCGGCAATCTGGGTCAATTCCGCATAGTGCGGAACAAACAAATCCAGGATATCATCCAACGACGAGTTATAGATGTTTTTATATCCACGCGCGACCGCAAATGGATAGAATTTCGCATCTTGGATATCGGGATGCAGAATAAAATGATTTGATATGCCAATCGCACGCATCCCCAGTTCCGTGGCGCGCGCAATCATGTCGGCGGGACGGCTGCGACCATCAAACCCGATTGTATGCGTGTGAAGCGTGAATTTTTGTGTCATCAGAACTTAACCTGTGGGGCTTTCTTTTCTGTTTCATCAATTTCAAACATTTTTTCAGGCAAAATGCCAAACATGCGCGCAACAATGTTTGATGGGAATTGTTCAATCTGGGTGTTCAGTGCCATTACAACCGTGTTATAAAACTGGCGCGATGCCTGAATCTTGGTTTCTGTGTCCGTCAGTTCACGCTGTAATTCGATAAAATTCTGGTTTGCTTTTAAATCAGGGTATGATTCTGCGACCGCAAACAGGCTTTTTAATGTCTGGGTTAATTTATTCTGGGCGTCCGCAGATGTTGGACCATTTGCCGCCATTGCCGCATTGCGGGCCGATGTCACCGCAGACAATGTTTCAGATTCGTGTTTGGCCGCACCGCGCACGGTTTCAACCAGATTAGGAATTAAATCATATCGACGCTTTAACTGGGTATCAACCGTTGCCCAGGCTTCGCGTGCTTGGTTTCGGCGCGCAACCAACCCATTATACACCGCGATAACATATAACAACAATAATGCGATTACTGCGATTGTGGTCCACATGATTTTTTCTCCTTTGGTTTATTTTTAATTCTATACATTGTTTAATAAAAAAGCAACATCGTCTGGGGTTGGGGTGTGATTGATGATGATATCAGGATTATACTGGGTGCGAAACCAGGTGCGCTGGCGTTTGGCATATTGATTCGTGCGCGTTATCCAGTTCTGAATACATTGGGATTCTGTGATTTCGCCACGGATAAATTTGCACAATTGTGATGCGCCAATTGCGCGGTTTTCATCCCAGCCAGAATCGATGACCGATTGCGCCTCGTCAAGCGCACCAGACGACAGCATCAGCGGGATACGCGCGGCGATACGTTCCCGTAAAGCATTAGAATCAGGATTAATTAAAACGCGTTTCGCGTGTGGGATAACCGCGCCGGCGCGGGGCATATTCTGAAATTCTGTAATATGGTGGCCGGTGGTGAAAAAAACCTCTAATGCGCGGGCGACGCGTTGTGGGTCGGTCGCGGTAAATTCCGGCGGTAATAATTTGCGGGCGGCGTCAATATCGGTTGCCACCAATTCACGCGCACGTGTACGCGCATCATCTGAGACATCTGGCATTGGTGAAATACCATGAATCAACGCGTTTATGTAATAGCCTGTGCCACCAACAAATATTGGTGTGCGCCCCGCAGCAATGGCGGCATCGTATTCACGACGCGCCATGTCCAGGTATTCAGACACAGAAATTTGTTCGGACAAAGGCAATATTGAAAACAGACGATATGGAACGCCATCAATTTCGTCAAAAGTGTCACGGCCGACAAAAGGACTGGCCGAAATGGACTCAATCCCGCGATAGATTTGGACACTGTCGCAATTTATGATTGTGCCATTTATTTGGCATGCCAATTCATGGGCAAAATCTGATTTACCCGACGCAGTTGGACCTGTGATTATATATGCGTTTGCATTCATTTGTATCGATTATAGTCAAGATGTCCCAAATGTAAATAAAATATTGTAATTTTATCCCGCGGGGTCTATGATGAATCCGTCCAATTAAACAAACGAAAGGAAATAATTATGTCAAAATTAAGAGTAGCAATTAATGGTTTTGGGCGCATCGGACGCTTGGTATTGCGGGCGGCACTGGAATCGGGACGCGAAGATATTGAATTTGTGGCGGTTAATGATCTGGCACCGGCGGAACAGAATGCGTATCTGTTAAAGTATGATTCTGTGCATGGGAATTTGCCGATGGAAGTAAAACTGGATGGGGAATACATTTTGGTTGGTAATCAGAAAATCAAATGTATTGCGGAACGCGATCCGTCAAAACTGCCATGGGGCGAATTGAATATCGATGTTGTCATGGAATGTACGGGTATCTTTACCGCCGCAGACAAGGCACGTGTACATATTGACGCAGGCGCGAAACGCGTATTGGTATCTGCACCATCAACGGGGGCGGACAAGACAATCGTATTCGGTGTAAACCAGGATACATTAACCCCAGATGACATTATCGTTTCAAATGCATCATGTACGACAAACTGTCTGGCCCCGGTGGTCAAGGTTCTGAATGAAAAATTCGGCGTTGTGTCGGGATGGATGACGACCGTTCATGCGTACACAGGTGACCAGCAATTGCTGGATAAAAACCACAAAGATTTCCGGCGTGCACGTGCGGCAAACCTGTCGATGATTCCGACCAGCACCGGCGCGGCCAAGGCAATTGGTTTGGTGTTGCCGGAACTGGCGGGTAAATTAGACGGTATGGCAATTCGCGTTCCAACACCAGATGTATCGGTTGTGGAATTGGTTGTTAATCTGGAACACGATGCGACGGTCGAAGAAATCAACAACGCGATGCGCGCAGCCGAATCCAAGACATTTGGTTATAACGAATTGCCATTGGTATCAATTGACTTTACACATGATGCGCACAGCTCTATATTCGATGCCAGCCAGACCAAGGTTCTGGGGGATAAATTGGCGCACGTGACCGCGTGGTATGATAACGAATGGGGTTTTTCAAACCGTATGTGCGATACCGCCGTCGCGATGGGCAAATTGATTAAGTAAAAAATCCCGCCAAATGGCGGGATTTTTAGTACATGCATACACCATTGGCAGATATTGTAAATTTTCCAGACGCGTCATAATATGTACCAGCGGGCAGATAACATGCGGCAGAATCAGTAGCCGCACTTA